>JBJKSV010000527.1:0-3718 GCA_046703605.1 Limisphaerales bacterium | reverse complement strand
GTCTATTCCTTCCTGCACGGACGCGGGGGGAAACTTGGCGCCCTCCGATTCCCGAGCGCGGACATTGTCCGGGCGGCGGGAGGCGCTGCGCGCGCCGCCACCGGACGGTTATTATTGTTTTTGCGGCTGCTGACGGTTGGCCTGGTCATAGTGGCCTTGGCCGGGCCGCGGTTTGCTAACGACCATGTCGAGACCGAGGCCAGCGGCGTGGACATCATGCTCGTCGTGGATTTGTCCTGGTCGATGGAAGCCCTGGACATGGGGGCGCCGGGTGAACGCATATCCCGGTTCGACATTGCCTCACAGGTCATCGAGGACTTCATCCGCAGACGGCCCAGCGACCGCATCGGACTGATTGTTTTTTCCGCCGTGCCTTACCTAGCCAGCCCCCTGACCCTCAATCACCAATGGCTGATCGAGAATCTGAAGCGGCTGCACGTCGGTCTGATTCGCGACCTCGGCACGGCGATTGGCGATGCCACCGCCGCCGCGGCCAGAAGGCTTAAGGCCATCAAAGCCAGCAAGAGCAGGATTATGATCGTATTGACCGATGGCGACAACAACCAGGGCAAGATTGAACCCTTGCCCGCCGCCGAACTCGCCGCCGCCATGGGTGAGAAGGTCTATACAATTGGCATCGGCATCGAGCGGCCATGCCAACTCCCAGCTTTCGATCCCGATACGGGCAAGCTCCTCCTGGACCCCAACGGAAATGTGCGCCCGACGATGACCCTCCAGCCGGCCAACTACTCCGTCCTGGGCAAAATGGCGGCGATTTCCCATGCCAAGTTCTACCGCGCCACAAACCGCCGGGAACTCAAAAACATCTATGACGATATCAACCGGCTTGAAAAGACCGAGGTCAAGCTCCGGCGCTTTACCACCTACCGCCCGCTTTTTCAGTGGCCCTTATTGGCGGCTTTCGGCCTCTTGAGCCTTGAATTGCTGCTGGCGAATACGAAACTTCGGAGAGTGCCTTGAGGGCGCGATTTGGGCGATGAATCACTTTGCCAATCCGCATTTTGCCGAGCCGCAGTGGCTGTGGCTGGCCGTGCTGGGGCCTTTGGCCTTGTTCGGCTTGCAGCGCTATTCGGCTTGGGCGCGCAAGCGGCAACTCTCCCGCATCGCCGCGCCCGGTTTCCTGAAGCAGTTAACCGCCTCTCACAGCCCGGCCCGCCGCCTGGTTAAAGACGCCCTGCTCCTGCTGGCCGTGGCGGCGGTGGGCTTGGCCCTGGCCCGGCCCCAATGGGGTCAGCAGGAGCAGACCACTCGCATGCTGGGGCAGGATGTGCTCTTTGTCCTGGATTGCTCAAAGAGCATGATGGCGCAGGATGTGACGCCCAGCCGCTTGCAGCGATGCAAGCTGGCCATCCTGAACTTTGTGCAGCGCCATGGCCGTGGTCGCGTCGGCCTCGTCGCCTTTGCGGGCGAGGCCTTTCTTCAATGCCCATTGACTTTCGATTACGCCGCCGTTGAGGAGGCCCTCAACGCCATCGACGATAACACCATCCCGGTGCCGGGCACCGATATCGGGCGAGCGCTCGATGAGGCCTATCGGGCCATGGACAAGCGCACCAGCCAGAAACTGCTGGTGCTCCTGACCGATGGGGAAGACCTGGAGGGACGCGGCACCCGGGTGGCGCGCAAGCTGGCCAAAGACGGAGTGGTGGTGTTTACCCTTGGGGTTGGCACCCCAGCCGGCGCCGACATCGAAATCAAGAACGCCCTCGGACAAGCCGAACCCCTCAGGGACAGCAATGGCCGAGTCGTTCGCAGCCGCTTGGACGAAAAGACTCTCCGCACCATTGCTCAGGCCACCCACGGCGCGTATTTTCCCCTCGGACCAGTGGGAGAGGGTCTTGCTAAGGTGAGAATTGCGGCCGAAACAATGGAGTTCAGATCCGGTCTCGCCCCCGTGCAGAAATGGGGGGTGGACCGCTTTCACTGGCCGGTCACCGCCCTGCTGGTTCTGCTGGTGGGTGAATCCATCATTGGTACGCGGCGACGGCCGCGGCGTCCGCCACTTTCGCCATGAAGACTATCGTGCTGCAAAGAAGAACAGGAAACACGGGTGCATCCCAGCCGTGCCAGCATGGGTCTGGATCCGGCCAAATCCGAAATTCGAATCGCGAAGTCCGGAACAATCGCCGGCGCAAGGGCGAAACCACGGAATACACGGAGCACACGGGAGGAGACCATTTGCGATCGGCTCGTAGCGTGGGTTTCGCGCCTCGCCGAGTTGCCGCTCTGGTCGCTGCCTTTCTTTCGGTGTATTCCGTTGTTGCCACTCCTTCCTCGGCGCCTGCGCCTGACGCGCCGCCTCCGACCAGTGCGCGCGAATTTTACAACGCCGGCACACGAATGTTGCTGGGCCTGGACAAGGTTCCGAAGTCCGAACTCGAAGACACCCTGCGCGAAGCCGAGGCTTTCCTGGAAAGCGCCGTGGCGGGCCAGGTTCCATCCTTGCAGCCCCCCGCGCTTTACAATCTCGGCCATATCCGGTTCCGCCAGGGAATGCTGGCGCTCAAGCAGAGTCCGCCGGCCCAGTCCACTTTTGCTCGTGGCGCGTTTGCGGACCAAATCGGCCAGGGGGCAATCTACTCCGCCGACGAGGCCCTGGCCGGCAGCGATATTCAGAGGATGGTCGCGGCCTATTTGCGCGGACGCGGCGCGCAGCACGAGATGAAGTCGGCCCTGGCCGCGGTTAAGGACGCTATCGAGACTTATGGCGCCGTGCTCAGCAAGTGGCAGCGCGCCTCGGGCGATTTCCGCAGCACCGTCGAGTTGAATCAGGCCGATAGCGAGGCTCGCAAAGACGCGCAGGCGGTGGACCAAAGCATCGCGAAGCTGGTGGATACCCTGCACAAGCTCCAGGCAATGGCCCGCGCTCTGGGCCAGCAACAGCAGCAACTCCTTCAAAAGCTCAAGCAACTCCGCGGACGCATCCCCGACCGCGACATGCCCCCCGGCTCCGCTGGAGACGACGACGAGGACCAGAAGCCGAACGGACCCAAAGAAGGGCAAAAAGAAGGCCCTTCCAAAGAAGGCAATGAAATGCGCCTCACACCTGAGCAGGCCGAGTGGATTCTCAAAGGCTTCAAACTCGACGCCGCGCGGCCACTGCCGATGAACGAGGAACGTACCGGTCCTCCCAGGACCCGCTCTGGCAAAACATGGTGAATCCGAAATGGCATTCTATTCGAACGCGTGTGGGCTTGAACCCACCGCGCCCTACGCGCGACTGTCGCGTGTCCCGCCCTCTCTACACTTCGGCCCCGCCGGCGGCAAAAGCTCTGCGCGCCGTGCCGATTCTAAAGCAAGCCCGAACGGAGATAATAAAGTGGGCTCTGCTCTTCGCGTTCCTGGCCGTTCTCCCGGTGTCCGCCGTCACGGTTCCGCCTGGGCAGTCTCTGATGTCTCTGCTCCTGTCTCAGCCCGGCATCGACACCGCCGCGCCACCCCAAATCACGGCGGCCTTTGATCCGCCCATGGTCCGCCCAGGTCAGTTATCGGTTTATCGCATCACCGTTACTGCCCTGCAGGATTCGGTCCGGTTCCCCAGTCAGATTCCCGCCCCCGCTCAACTTCACCTCAAGCCCGGCGCCCGCGGCCAGATCCTGCGGATGGTTGGCCCCGAATTCCTCCCGGATACCACCTTCATTTTTCACGTTCGCCCCTCCGCCGTCGGCGAGTTTACAATTCCTCAATTCCCCTTGGT
>JBJKSV010000526.1:0-6156 GCA_046703605.1 Limisphaerales bacterium | reverse complement strand
GGCCACGGCCATCCGCCCCAAACCGGACTATGCGGGCGCCCAAACAAACTGGCCACGGCACCGGAACCGAACCTAAAACCGACTGCTCACGCCCCCGGTCAGTAGAATTGGGGGGCGTCGGATTGCTTCAAATCACCGGACGCTTTCTTCGCTTGATTGAAAGAGATTGCTGCTCTTCGCCGCCTCATCAAACAACAGTTGGCTTAGCCCGGATGGGAGCGGATAGCGTGGCCCACCGCTCGGGGTTGCCAAACTCCAATAGCCGACTCGGCCCTTGCGGCGAATAAGACTGACGGACAAAGTCCAATCCGGCGCTTCGCCGATGAACTCATCAGGGCGGGATGCGGCGGAACTCTCATCTCCAGCGTGCGCTTCCGCAGGCGACCAGATGACCACCCCCTCCGAGAGGACGCGACGTACCTCCTCCTCAACCTCGGCGCTGGTTCGCACCCTGCCGAATCCTATTGTGTAGTTTTTCTTGCGGATCCAGACCTCGACCGTTTTAGGGAGGCTCCAAGTGGCGGCCTCGATCAGGCAAGTGCCGATGTATTGGACACCGCCGAGATTAGAAATTCCAATCCAGCCCCGGAACAGAACTTTGACTTCCGCGCCCGCTGCATCCCAGGCTTTAACGACAATGTCATTGCGTGGGGTATGTTCCGGCAAGGGAAAGCTGGTCAAGTGCATGTAGTTGGTGCTAGCGAGGGGGTCATACAGCACACTGGCTCTTGGGTGCCCGAGGTTGGAGCCCGTAGTTGCGATGCCTCTGGCAATGACCGGGGCGTGGTCAGGGCGTTCTTCCGATGTCCTTCCGGCCAGCTTGTAACGAATCTTCACGCAGCCAGGCTCGCTGGCGAGACCAAGAATCTGGAGAATGCCCCTTCCACCCTCGCGCGTCAGAAACAGGTAGGTATTCGGCATGCCCGGCGCCGCTACGATTTGGCACATTCGGCGCGGCGCCGTGTGGTTGAGTTGCCAGTCCTGAACCACGTCACCGGCAGTCACCGTCTCCCAGCCGTTGGTGGGGGCTGGAGTGAGGACCATGTCGAACGCCATCAGCACAGGGATATCGAGGTCTATCGGGATGGGCAGCCCATATAGGGCGGTGGCCGGGATGATCTCGGCGACGACATCCATGCCGTTGGTCGCGATCCAGTCGTGGCCGGCACGAGTCTCCCATTCCAGCGTTTGATGCGTGTCCACGTGGTCCGAGTCGAGGTCCAGCCAGGACGGCCATGTCGGCTTGCCCGGCACTTGGCCGGGTGGGGAAGGTGGGAAAGCCGGCAAGATGCTGTCCACGGGATACCTGAAAGTCCAGGCTTGCCTCGTATGCACCATGGCGCGGTTGAGGCAATCCACAACTGTGAGAGCCATGTCCGGAGCGTGGTCGTCGGTAATGACTTCCTTTCCGCCGCGGAGTGGTCCCCGGATCGTGAAGACCGAAAGAACGACCTGGTCCCGATAAACGATGGCCAGGCGGGGATTGAGATTCGTAACCCAAATTGCCGTAAAGGCTTGTGCTCCCGCCGGAGTGAATTGCACGACGATCTGGCGCCGCCCATTCGATGAGAACTCCACCCCCGCCTGGTTGATGGACGAGCCGTCGAGCAACACCTTTCGAGAGACGCGGATCATTTCGGGAGGGTGGACCTGTCTGCCGTGTGGGTAGGGGAGCTTGTCCGCAGCTTCGGACGATTCCGCTGGGAGGACCAGCCGGAATTGCAGGGCCTCGGCACGGAGGTTCGATGTACTTGGCACAGCACGGGCCCCTTCCTGCTGGGGACCGATGTGGTCTTTGAGCGCGTTGGACGTGTTCATCGGGTTTCCATCCGTGTTGGTGATCCGCCGTGGGATCGACGAGGGATCAGCCGCCCGGCTTGGGAAGCCAGGCAACAGAAGGAATCCCAAGTCCAGGAAGGCGGTGACTATGCAGGCCGAAAGGCGCTCCGCCCGAAGAGGACGGTGCCCTATGCGCTGCTCAACGCGGGGGGTCACGGAGAACGATCCGGAGGTGGCTGAAGGAAAAACTGTGGTCTTCATCTCATCTCTGCCAATTTCGACAATATAACCTCTCGTATCGCCGAATGAAATCGTGGTGTCCAGCAGGTTCGTCTCGTTTCATGCGGGGCATCTGCGCGAGCTTTTCGGAGGCCTCGATCATCAAATCCATGTCCTGGAGCGTCGTGATCCTCTCCTCGCACCGCACCAGAGCCGCTGCGATGCTCAGATATTACAGCTCGGTCGCAACATCCATCCGCAGAAGGCTCTCGCTATTTGTCTTTCCAAGCTTCAGGATTCTTTTTGGCGGTTACGGCGCTGCTCGCCGTCCGGAACACGATCAACAAATACTATGCAATTCAACTCCATAAGCTGGAGGGTCATTCTCCCTTGGCTCCTGATCAGTCGTGCGCCGTTGTTGGCCTCCGGCGCTGGGAATGCCCAGTTGAACCTGCGGAGCGAGGCGGCCGTTCAGCGGGTCGAGTCTGGTCAGAGCACTGTGGTCAGCGCCGCCTGGTGGGGCTTCAACCCCGCCGATGCAACCGCCTCGCTGCAGGCCGCCATTAACTCGAAGGCGAAAAAGGTCATTGTCCCGTTCATGGGACGGCCTTGGATTATTCGGCCGGTTAGCTTACGAAGCGATCTGGAGTTGGTCTTCGAACCTGGCGTGCTCGTGTGCGCCAAGAAAGGCGAGTTTCGCGGGCCGGGCGATTCGTTGTTCGGCGCGGTGGACTGCACCAACGTGGTCGTGCGCGGCTATGGCGCGACGCTGCGCATGCGCAAAGACGATTACGAGCACCCGCCTTATGCCAAAGCGGAATGGCGCATGGGGCTGACTTTCACCGGCTGCCGCCACGTCAGGGTCGAAGGCTTGCGCATTGAAAAGACCGGCGGCGACGGCATCTATATCGGCTCCAGCGCGCGCCATGCCGCTTGTTCGGACGTGCTGATTCGAGACTGCGTCTGCGCTGCCAACTATCGCCAAGGCATCAGCGTCATCAGCGCGGTCCACTTGCTCATCGAGAATTGCCGCCTCCGCAGGACCGCAGGCACGCCGCCTGAAGCCGGCATCGACCTGGAGCCGGACACCGCGCAGGACCGTTTGGTCGATTGCGTCATCCGGAACTGCCTCTTCGAAGACAACGCCGGCAACGCCATCCTGATCTACTTGAAACAGTTGACCCACCAAAGCGAGCCCGTCTCGATCCGGTTCGAGAATTGCCTCGCGCGCCTGGGACGAGCCGGCATGACCCGCGACGAGGCCGCGGCGAGCCAGCCTAAAGGCTGGTCCGGCATTGCGATTGGACGGGTGCGCGACGGTGGCCCGCAAGGTCTGATCGAATTTGTCCATTGCGCCACCGAGAACACCGGGCGGGAAGGGCTGCGTGTCTATGACAAGTCTGCGGAGGGCGTGCGATTGCGTTTCCGGGATTGCGCCTGGTCCAACGCCTGGGTCGCGCGTCACCCTGAATACCACGGTCCGCGCGTCCCGATCCTGATCGAATCCCGCGACGCCGCGATTTGTTCGAAGCCGGGCGGCATTCAATTCATCGACTGTTTCGTGCATGATTCCATCCCGGGCGCGCCGATTCGCTTTGAGGACAAGACCGGACGGCTCGGGCTGCGCGCTGTCTCCGGGGTTATCCAGGTGCAGGATTCCCAGGCCACAAGCCCGATGCTCGGCCCTCGGCCTGTCGATTTGCATGTGAGGATCGCTAAACCGTGAGACACGGATGACGAGAATGCCTGACCGACAACTGCGCTTGCGACGCCGGGATTCCGCGTTCCTGCAACACCTCGTCCAGCTCGTGCTGGCCGATGACATTGCGCAGGGATCTTTACCGGTTATGCGAGAGGTACCTGTCTGCAACGGCGAGCCGCCGGGCAGCCGACTTGTCCGTGGGCCGGAGGCGCAAAAGCCGCTTTAGATGGAATCGCGCCGCAAACCAATCTCGATTGATCTCGCATTCCCGCGCTTGATCGTCGTGCCACTCTGCAAGCTCTTCGCTCGATACATGGAACTGAGAGGAATATCTGGCGCGAAGTCGGAGCCAGAGGGATCGGATCTCTGGCGCGGCTCGCAGTGGTGGCATGTCGCTGGCGGAGCCTTCCTCAGAAAGCAAGCTTGCCAGGCCAAGCAGGTCTGACACCGGGCGCTGGTCCACGGCAAGTCTCCAAATCCGATGGTTTCCCTCCTTGTCGAATGTGACAACGGTCCGTCCGTTCGCCAGAAACCGTGCGTCCCCGACCTTTGTTTCATGCCTTAGCGGCGGTGTCAGAGGATCTCCCGTCTCGGCGCTCCAGATGCGCACGGTCTTGTCGGGACTAGCAGTACCGACCCATTTGCCGTTAGGGCTGAACGCAGCCTCCATGACGACGCTCTGGTGTTCGAGCGGCGGGGTTATGGGCCTGCCGGTAGATGCATCCCATACCCTGGCCGCAAAATCCTCGCCACACGTGACAATGCGACTTCCGTCAGGGCTGAAGGCGGCCCAGAGGACGCCGTCGCGATGGTACAGCGGAGGACATACCGGCTTTCCGGTGGCTGTGTCCCAGATCTGTGCATAGCACTGCGTAAAGCCCGTATCGGCGCCGCATGTGACCAAGCGGGAGCCGTCTGGGCTGAATTCAACATGGGTCACTGGAAAGGGGTGTTTGAGGGCAGGAAACAGATCCCGGCCGGTGGAGGCCTTCCATACCCTAACGGTGCCGCCGCTCCAGCTTGCAACCGCTGTGCCAGCAGGATTCAACGCGATCGAGGTGATCTTTTCGTCATGCACCATCCGAGCCATGGGCACGCCGCCTGGAACGTTCCAACTCGAGGCAACCTTGTCAGCAAATGCGACCAGGGTGCGCCCATCGTTGCTTAGCAAGAGTTGATCCGGCATGTTTGTGAGCGCAAGGGGTGGCCCCGCGGGCTTGTCTGTTTGAGTATTCCAAATCTCCACCTTGGCTCCCGGTCTCGGCGCATTCCGCAAGAAAGATGCGATAAGGAATCTCCCGTTCGGGTTCAGTTCAACTGAAGATGGGTTGGCAAGGGAGGGGAGATAGGAGACGGGCGAATCGGAAGTTGTATCGAGCACCTCGAGGCTGCCGTTTGTTTTCACCAGGTATCGGCTGTCATCCTGGCTAAATAGGTTGTGCATCGCCTTGGGTGCCACAGCCGTGCCGGTCAAGTCCCACATCCAGACGCTTCCGTCGGTGCAACTGGCGAGAATCCGGTGGCCGTCAGGACCGAACGCGGCATCCGTTACCCTATCAGGCATCCGCAGGATGGGGTTTGGGTTGAGCGGCTGATGGTTCTTGGCCAGCCAGAGGCGGACCGTTCCGTCGAGGCAGGCCGTGACGATGAGCCGTCCATCGGGACTGAATTCAGCGCTTCGAACGATGTCGTCGTGGTCGAGCTCGGGCGGGATCTCCTCCTCGGTCTTTACACTCCAAACCCGGGCCTTCCGATCTGCGCACGCCGTCACGAGCAGTTTCGCATCGGGGCTGAAGGCCGCGTATTGAACCCACGTGGGGTGCTGCAAAGGCCTGCCTATAATCCGGCCCGTCTCGGCATCCCATATCCTGGCGGTATGGTCGCGGCTCGTCGTTACCACGTAGTGTCCATCCCTGCTGAATCTGGCAGAGAGGAGACAATCGGTGTGGCCCTTCAGTGCCAATTCAAGCGCTCCTGTGTGGGAGTTCCAAATGCGGGCCGCGCCGTCATCACAGCCGGTCAGAATACGATTTCCGTCGCGACTGAAACTCGCGCATACGGCTTTGCTCGGGTGCGGCAGAGTCAGCAACTTTGTGCTGGCCTTGGTCTTCCACACACAGACTGTGCCGTCCTCGCTGGCCGTAGCCGCCAGATGCCCGTCAGGGCTGATCGCTCCCCAGCGGAGCCCTGTAAGCTGGCCGAAGGGACGCGTGAGCGGCCGGCCGGACGCCACATCAAGCACCTGGGCTCGGCCGGCCCATTCGGCAGCCAGGATCTGAGATCCAGATGAATCGAAGTTGACCGAATCGACCTCTTTGGGAAGCGTCCATATTTGGACGAGCTTTGGACACTGCGCAAGCGTTGAACCGAGCCGGAGCCGGTAAGGGAGTTGGGCGTTGTGCCCTCCCCTCTGCAGTTTGAGCGCCTGTGCGTAATATGGCAGGGCCCCGAGAAGG
>JBJKSV010000525.1:0-2993 GCA_046703605.1 Limisphaerales bacterium | reverse complement strand
GGCACGCCCAGCGACAGGAGGGTCACGACCAGAAAATTCTTAATCTGGCGCTCGCGCAGCTTCTCGATGGCGGGGTCGTCGCTCGGGCCTTCAATGCCGCAATTCCAGCTTCGATTGTCGTAGGCACCGTCGCGATTGTCCTCGCCGTTTGGCTCGTTGTGTTTCTGGTTATAGGACACCAGGTCGTTCAGGGTGAAGCCGTCGTGGCAGGTGACGTAGTTGATGCTTTGCTCGGCTTCGCGCTCTTTGTGCCCGTAAATCTCAGGACTGCCGAGGAACCGGTCGGCCAATCGGCCGACCAAGCCGTCCTCTCCTCGGAAGAAACTGCGCGCATCGTCACGGAACCGGCCGTTCCACTCCTGCCAACTGTCGCCGATGAAACTGCCGACCTGGTAAAGGCCGGCGGCGTCCCAAGCCTCCGCAATCAGTTTGGTTCCTGCCAAGACCGGGTCGGACTCGATATCCCACAACACGGGAGGGTTAGGCAAGACCTTGCCCGACGAGTCGCGCGCGAGGATGGATGCGAGATCAAAGCGAAATCCATCCACATGCATCGTTTCCACCCAATAGCGGAGGCTGTCCACGATAAGGCGGCGCACAATGGAGTGGTTGGCGTTGAGCGTGTTGCCCGTGCCGCTGAAATTCGCGTAGCGGGCCTGGTCGGTTTCGAGCAGGTAATAAATGGAATTGTCCAGACCGCGCAGGCTCAGCGTGGGGCCGGTGTGGTCCACTTCGGCGGTGTGGTTGAAGACCACATCCAAAATGACTTCCAAGCCCTCGCGGTGCAAAGCTTTTACCATGTCCCGAAACTCATCTATCGGACCGAGCGGGTCCCGCCGCGAGCTGTAGGCCTGGTGCGGCGCGAAGAACGAGACCGGGGCGTAGCCCCAATAGTTCACCTTCCCCGGCGGACAGTCCTGAGCATCGAACTGGAAAACCGGCAGCAACTCGACCGCCGTAACCCCGAGTTGTTTCAAATAGGCAATCTTCTCGATTAGGCCGGCATAGGTTCCTCGCAGATTTTCCTTGAGACCGGAACTCGGATGCCGGGTGAAGCCCCGCACGTGCATCACATAGATGATGGTCCTCGAACAGGGTCGTCTTAACGGAATGTCGCCTTCCCAATCGTAGGTGGAAGGATCCACCACGACGCTTTTCATGGCCGTGGCGCAGTTATCTCCCGGGCGGCGGGCGGCGTCGCGGGAATAGTTCCGAGGGACGGCGACGCCGCGCCCGTATGGATCGAGCAGAACCTTGCCGGCATCAAAGCGCATCCCTCTTGAGGGCTCGAATTGACCCCGCGCCCGGTAGCCATAAAGCTGGCCCGGCTCTACTCCGCCCACGAAAGCGTGCCAATAGTGATAGCTTCGGCTGGTTACCGGGTCCAACGGGATCACATGGCACGGTCGCAAATTGTCCTCCCGGTCGAAGAGCAACAACTCTATGGCCGCAGCATTCCGCGAGAAGACGCTGAAGTTCACGCCGCCATCTCCGATTGTGGCGCCCAGCGGCGAGCTTCGTCCGGGGCTTACGGTGGGGTGCATCGCCGCGAAAAACCTCTGAATTTGTTTGCGGGCAGTGACAAGGACTCAGCCCGGTTATTCGTTAATCCCCCAATGCCGCTGCGTGGATGTCTGACTGTCAATTTCTTCCGCAGCAGTTCTTTAGCAACCACTACGACCCGGTCCGGCTCGAAACCGAACTTCTTTTGAAGCTCCTGGAGCGGCGCGGAGGCGCCGAAGGTGTGCATGCCGATGACCCGCCCTCTTGCACCCACATATCGCTCCCAACCAAAGGTCGATGCTTGTTCAATCGCGACGCGCGCCTCGACTTCAGGCGGCAGAACACTCTCCTGATACTCCCAGCTCTGCTGCTCGAAGATATCCCAAGAGGGCATCGACACCACCCGTGATCGGATACCCTCGCTCAGCAGGTTCTCATGCGCCTGGACAGCGAGAATCACCTCGCTTCCCGATGCAATAAGGATGACCTCTGGTCTGCCGCCCGGCGGGTCGGCCAGGACGTACGCGCCCCGAGCTACCCCTGAGGCCGGAGCATATTTGCTTCGATCCAGGGTGGACAGGGGCTGGCGAGACAAGACCAGGACAACGGGTTTGTGTTTAAGCTTCATCACATACCGATAGGCTTCCACGACCTCGTTGGCGTCACCTGGCCGTAGCGTAATGAGCCCGGGGATCGCACGAAGGGAGGCGAGGTGCTCAACTGGTTGGAGGGTCGGCCCCTCCTCGCCGTCCCCCAGTGCGTCCTCAGAAAAAATGAAGAGGGCGGGCAGTTCCATCAGGGCCGAGAGCCGGATGGCCGGGCGCACATAATCAACGAACACAAAGAACGTGGCGCCAAAGCCGCGCAATTTCGACAGCGACAGGCCATTGACGATCGCGCCCATCGCATGCTCGCGGATTCCAAAGTGGAGGTTGCGCCCACCAGGATTGCTGGCCTGAAGGTGACCCGCGCCCTCGAAGGTGGGCGTGGTTTTGTTCGACGGCCCCAGATCGGCCGAGCCACCGAGAAGCCATGGGATACTCTGCGCCAGAACGTTCAGGACCTTGCCTGAAGCTTCCCGGCCCGCCAATCCTTTGGCATCGGCTGGAAAGACTGGCAGATTGCGCTCCCACCCCTTGGGCAACTCGCGCCGTTGCATCAATTCGATTTCGGCTGCCAACTCCGGGAACTGGTTTCGATAAGCCGAAAAAAGTGCCAGCGACTGACGACGGGCGGCACTGCCCCGGGCGCCAACGCGCCCGGCGAAATGCGCATAGACTCCGTCCGGCACGAAAAACTTGGCGTCCTCGGGCCAGCCGTAGCTGCGCTTGGTCAGGCGGACTTCCTCCTCGCCCAAAGGCTCTCCATGGGCCTCTGCTTTGTCCTGCTTGTGGGGGGAGCCGTAACCGATCTGACTGTCGAGCATAAGGACAGTAGGCCGGCCCTTGGTCTGACGGAGCATTTGCAGGGCCTTTTCGATTAGATGCCCG
>JBJKSV010000524.1:0-2669 GCA_046703605.1 Limisphaerales bacterium | reverse complement strand
TCCACGAAAAACTGGGTTCCGACGATCCGCGTAATCCGCACCTCCTTGCCCGCCTGGACTGCCAGACCGTTCTCGGCGCGCGCGGGCGCGGTATAGCGGGCGCCGCCCTGGACATAGGCGATTTCTCCCACGCCATTGCGCGGAATCGGGGTGACAATCGATGCGCTTTGGCCCACGAGCGCGGCCACATGCGCTTCACTTGAACCCTGCGTGTGACTGAAAATAAAATTAAAGAGGACAAAGGCCACAAAGGCCATCGCCAATCCGGCTACCGCCGAAATCGGCGCGCTGATCCACACGCTCTGGGTCGCCTCCACCCGGCTCAAGATCACACCACAGGCCCCAAAGGCGGTTACAAAGCAGGCCAGAACCGTGGGACTCAAAAACGAAATCCCCGGGATTCCACCCTGGTCGAAGCCGGACTCGGCATGACCGCCCACCTCGATATGGCCCGCCATCTCGTGTCCGCCGAAGAAATGGCTGGCGACAGCGCTAACAATGGTGAATAACAAACCCAGGGCCAGACAGGCGGTGTAGATAATCATAATGCCTCTCTCCGTTCATTGCCCTTATTTAACCCCTTCCTCGAGCGCCGGGCAAGGACCAAACGACCGGCGCGTCCGGGAGGCGGATTGCCCGGAGCCAGCGCTCCTGTGGCGCCGGGGCGCACCCGGCTCGGCCGCTTCCCTATTTGCTGAAGGGATAGGTTTCATCTTGTCACAGCTAATAGACCCCCTTTCTGGCCGCGGCGCAGCTATAATCAGGGGTGAAGTTTGGAATCGGACCGGAACCTCAGCGCAAGAAGAACTGGGCGGCAGCATCGGCGAACCGAAGGCCAAGCGGGGTGAGGGCGAGGCGGTCGGGAGTCATGGTGGCCCAGCCTCTTTGGAGGAGTTCAGCAATCGACTCAGCCCAGTCGTGGCGAAGGTCATGCCCGGTGATGCGCTGAAATTGGTCAAAGGACCAGCCGGCAACCATCCGCAGGCCGAAGGCGGCCGTCTCCCCGGCGCGGGCGATGGGTGAAAGCTCCTCGCGCGATTCTATCGCGCGGCGCTCGTGTTCGAGTTGTTCGCAATACAGAGGAGTATTGGCCCAGTTCTTGGTGCGCACGCCTCGAACATAGCTTGTGGCACTGGGACCGAGGCCATAGAAAGAGCCTCCGCGCCAGTAGTTTACGTTGTGGCGGCAAGCAAAATGCGGGAGGTGGAGCGGCTCAATATCGAACTCGGCAGCCTCGGATGGCATGTTATTGTCGCCTCGCAAGAGGTCCCTGTCACGGGCGAAGTTGGCGACCTCGTATTGGCGAAAGCCGGCCTCGGTGGCTCGGGCGACCAATTCATCGTACATAAGGCATGCCAGGTCTTCATCCTGATCGATCTTGCCAGCCCGGAGTTGATGGAACAAGGGCGTATCCTCTTCGTAAATGACCTCGTAGCAGGAGAGGTGTTCGCTTTGCATGGCAGTGGCGTCAGCGAGGGTTTGGCGCCACACCTCGATGGTCTGACCGGGGATGGCGAACATCAGGTCCAGGTTGAGGTTGTCAAAGCCCGCCTGGCGGAGGATATCGAATGACTTGAAGACCATCTTGCGGCTATGTACGCGACCAAGGGCTTCGAGCAGCGCCTCGTCCAGCGACTGCACACCCATCGAGATGCGATTAACGCCAAACGCCCTCAGCAGACGCGCCTTGTCAAGCGACACGGTGGCTGGATTGCATTCGATCGTCCACTCCCTGCCGCCCAGCAGACCCAGCCTGGCCATGGCGCCGAGCACCTGTTCCCATTGACGCAAGTTGAGAAGGGATGGTGTGCCGCCGCCGAAAAAAACAGTGAGCGGCTTAAGGTCGGGGGCGGCCAACTCCAATTCACGAATCAGTGCCTGAACATAGCGGTCGATGAGCTGCCCGCTGGAGGGTTCGGAATAGAAGGCGCAGTAAGAGCACTTCCGGGCGCAGAAAGGAACATGCACGTAAAGGCTGTGGACTTTTTCAGTGCTCCACCGTCCGGGCGCCGATTTGGACTCGATAGGGCTGGGCAGCAGCAGCGGCATCACTCTATTTGAAGAACCTGGTCGAGGATGAGGGAGAGATGATTGAGCAGGGCCGCTTCCCCCGCGACCAACGCCACTCCGGCGGCACGGGCCGCGGTTTCCAAGTCGGGACGATTGTCGGCGCCGAAGGCAACGACAGGGAGATGGCTGGTGTCGGGATTTTGCCTGAGCTGTGCGATGGCGGGGCAGACGCCATCTTGAGTGGAGTTTACGTCCGCCAGGACGAGCATCGGCCTTAACTGCTGGGCCGTCGGCACCAGGGCGGCGGCATCGTTGATGGTCTGCACTCGATAATTCAACTCCTGCAAACGGTTGACAAGCTGGGTGCCGGGCAATAGGTTCTCATACAAAACGAGTGCCAGCGGTTGTGTCATCTGCTTAACTTGGAGTGATTGGGATGAAAATGCAAAAGGTTTCGGCCCAGGATTCGGAGCTTGACTGCTCCGAGGCCAGCTTTTAACCTAGTATAGAAACGGTAAAGTCTTGCTGGTTTGCCAGCGCGCCAAAGTCGGAAGACCTCAATCTGCCGACTTTTTTGTTCCCCTCACGGGTGCCGTCACAGAAGTATGAATGCTGACTTTTTAGCAGTCCTGGAATTTTGGGAACGAGAGAAGGGCATC
>JBJKSV010000523.1:0-11935 GCA_046703605.1 Limisphaerales bacterium | reverse complement strand
ACGCCGAGGCCACGAGGGTCGTGGTCAACCTGCGCCAGACCGACGGACGGATCACCCTCGAAGTCGAAGACAACGGACGGGGCATTTCCAAGGCGGAGGTCTGCAATCCAAAATCGATGGGCCTGCTAGGCATGAGGGAGCGGGCTGCCCTGCTCGGCGGCGCCTTCCGCATCGGGCGGCTGCCCAAAGGCAAAGGCACCAGGGTCAGTGTCTCCATCCCCCTACGGCGCCCGGACCGGGCCCACCGACCAAACCATGAAGATTCTTTTAGCCGACGATCACGCCGTGGTGCGCCACGGATTGAAGCAAATCCTGGCCGAGGTGTTTAAGCGCGCTTCATTCGGTGAGGCCCGCATCGCCCAGGAGGCGCTTGACCTGGTCTGGAAGGAAGACTGGGATGTAGTGGTCCTGGACATCACCATGCCTGGCCGCAGCGGTCTGGACGTGTTGCGCGAAATCAAACGCTCGCGTCCCAAAGTGCCCGTCCTCGTCCTGAGCATGCATCCGGAAAACCAGTTCGCCGTCCGCGTCCTGAAGCGCGGTGCTGCCGGTTACATGACTAAGGAGAGCGCACCCGAGGAGTTGGTCGGGGCTATGAAGAAGGTGCTGGCCGGGGGGCGCTACGTGAGCAATTCCCTGGCAGAAAAGCTGGCCACGTATCTTTCCAGCGAGACCTCGCGCCCTCCGCAGGAGCTGCTCTCCGACCGCGAATTCCAGGTGCTGCGGCTGCTCGCTTCGGGCAAAATCGTCAGCGAAATCGCCCGCGAACTCTCTCTGAGTGTTAAAACCATCAGCACCTACCGCACACGAATCCTGGAGAAGATGGGCCTGCGCAACAACGCCGAACTGATGCATTACGCCATCCAGCATCAACTCGTCGAGTAGCCACCTGAGGTCTCGACCGCCACTGGACGCCTTAGATTTAGCGTGCAATTCGCCTGCGAATCGCGTTAGACTTCACCCGTGCGGGCGGAATATTCAGATTCCGAATCCCTGGCGCATGGGGGAGCATTTGCCACAACACACTGGAGCGTGGTGCTTGCGGCAGGGGAGAGAAACACACCGCAATCCACCGCGGCGCTCGAACAACTTTGCCGCGCCTACTGGTATCCGATCTACGCTTACATCCGGCGTCAAGGTTATGGCGTGGCTGACGCCCAGGACCTCACTCAGGGCTTCTTTGCCCATCTGCTTTCCCGAGGCACCTTGCGGCGGGCCGACCCTGGCAGAGGCAAGTTCCGGTCGTTCCTCCTCGGTTCACTGAAGTACTTCCTGGCGGATGAGTTGGCAAGGCTCCAGGCCCAGAAGCGTGGCGGGGGCTCTACGATGGTCTTCCTGGATGCGCGGTCAGCGGAGGAGCGTTACCGGATTGAACCGGTGGACCAGATGGACGCGGAGAAGCTCTTCGAGCGGCGCTGGGCCCTCGCCCTACTGGACCGGGTGCTGGAGCGGTTAGATGCGGATTTCGCACACGAGGGCAAGAGCCGACTATTCCAAGTACTCCGGCAATTCCTGTTGGGGGAGGATGGCGCGGGCACCTATCGGGAAGCGGCGGCGGCACTCGGGATGACCGAAGGCGCGGTGAAGGTGGCGGTGCATCGGATGCGGCAACGCTACCGGGAACTGTTCCGGGGGGAGATCGTCCAGACGTTGAGTGAGCCGGCTGAAGCGGAGGAGGAAATGCGGCATGTGTTTGCGGCGCTGAGCAGGTGAGGTGCGAATGAACGAGGAAAAGAAATGCCCCCTTTGCGGCAAGGTCCTGCCGCCCGACGCGCCGGGAGGGTTTTGTCCGGCTTGCCTGGTGCGGCTGGGCGCCGGCTGGGATGAAACCGAGAAGGCGGAAGGCAGAAGGCAGAATGAACCGGCGGCCGGCCAGATGTTTCTTCGCAAAGACGCTCACCCTGAACCGGAATCAACGCCGCAGCTTTTTGGCGGGTACGAAGTCCTCGAAGAACTCGGGCGCGGGGGGATGGGGGTCGTGTACAAGGCGCGGCAGATCGCGCTCAACCGCGTGGTGGCGCTCAAGATGCTGCTGCACGGGAGGTTCTCGGATGCGGCGTTTGTCGAGCGGTTCCACCTCGAAGCCGAGGCCGCCGCTCACCTGGACCATCCCAATATCGTCCCCATCTACGAGGTGGGTGTCCATGAGGGTCAGCCCTTCTACAGTATGAGGCTGATCGAGGGATGCAGCCTGGACCGGGCAAATACAGAATGCAAAAGGCAGAAGGCAGAAGGAGGCGGCCAGAGCGCCAAAGGTGAACGGCGGGTTGCCAAAGGTGACAGGCAGAGCGGGGAGTGGGTTCGGCGGGCGGCGGAACTGGTGGCGAGGATTGCCCGGGCGGTCCATTACGCTCATCAGCGCAGCGTGCTGCATCGGGACATCAAGCCGCACAATATCCTGGTGGATCTCGAGGGCCAGCCATATCTGACGGATTTTGGCCTGGCAAAACTGCTGAATCAGGAGGGCGGGCTCACGCTGGGCACGGGCGTTATCGGCAGTCCGGAGTTTATGGCCCCGGAGCAGGCGGCGGGCAAAAGCCGGCAGGTCACGACCGCTGTTGACGTTTATGGTTTGGGCGCGGTGTTATACACGTTACTGACGGGCAAGGCGGTTTTCCACGCGGAGACGCCGCTGGAGACGATGCGCCAGGTCGTGGAACAGGAACCGGTCCGGCCACGGGTTTTGAATCCGGCAGTGGACCGCAGCCTGGAGACGATCTGCCTCAAATGCCTGCACAAGGAGCCTTCCAAACGCTATGCCTCTGCCGAGGCGTTGGCCGAAGACCTTGAGAACTGGTTGCGGGCCGAGCCGATCCTGGCCCGCCGGGCTACGGCAGTGGAGCGAACCTGGCTGTGGTGCCGGCGTCAACCGGTACGGGCCGGGCTGACAGCCGCGTTGCTCGTGGTCTTCGTCCTCGGCTTGGCGGGCGTGCTCTGGGAGTGGCGGCGCGCCACGGCCGGCGAACTCTTCGCCCGGCAAACGGAGTATGCCCGGGCAATGAATGTCGCACAGCGCGATTTGATGGCCCATGAGGTGCCTCAAGCCATCCGGGTGCTGGACAATTACCGTCCGAAGGACAGGTCCGTCCGGGACCTGCGCGATTGGGAGTGGCGGTATCTGTGGCAGCTTTGCCAGGACGACAAACACTCCCTCTTGCAGTGCTACACCTCCGCAGTCAGCTCAGTGGCGGTTTCCAGCGATGGGAAAATCCTGGCCGTGGCCAAAGAGCCCGGTGTGGCGCTGTGGGATTTGACGACTCAAAGGCCGACCGGTGAATTGCCCGACAGCACCTCGGCGCTGACTTTCTCCCCCACCGAGCCTTTGCTGGCGCTAGCCACTTGGAACGATGCCGGCCAGCCGGTGGTGAAGCTCTGGAACATGCATTCGCGCAGCGTCAGGGGCACCCTCACCAACGATTCCTCCGTTCTGCACATGGCCTTCTCTCCCGATGGAAAATTGCTCGCTGCCTCCGACGACAAAGGCAGGATTCGCCTGACGGAGTGGCGGTCGAATCACCTTGTCTTTCAAAAGCAGATAGCCATCCGGCGTCCGCAATCCGGTTCGGTCGTCTTCACGCCGGATGGGGGGCGCCTGGTTATCGGGGGTGACGTCGGCGCGCTCGAAGTGCTGGACTGGCAATCTGGCACGAGCGTCTCCCTGGTTACATGGGGGACCTCGGACGGCGTCACCGCGCTGGCCATCTCGCCTTCCGGCAATCTGCTCGCAGCAGCGTTTGGTTACACGGACGGAACCATCGGGCTTTGGGACCTGGGCACGGGAAAGCCCTGGGGCAAGTTGACGAATCACACGGCCTTCGTCGAGGCGTTGGCTTTCACGCCCGATGGCCGAGGGCTGCTGTCTGGGGGCAAGGACGGCACCATCCGGGTTTGGAACGTGGCGGAACGAACCGAAGTCAGGTGTTTCCAGGCTCACCGCCACGGAGTCGCGGCCTTCGCCCTGCTCCCGGATGGCAAGACCCTGGTCAGCGGTGCGCCCGATGGGGCGCTGTGTCTGTGGGATTGTTTCGCCCCGGTGCGCAGTCGTGGTCCTGCCAAGCTGGTTGTTTCCCACGGTCTGCAATCCATGGCCGGGGTTCAACCAGAAGACTACGGGCGGGGACAGCCCAGCCCGAAGGTCATCCGCCGGTTTGGCATCGCGTTCACGCCGGATAGCCGCAGCTTTATTACTACTGACCCCGAGGGCGCTCTCGCGGTTCATGACGCGCGCTCGATGCAGATCCTCGAACGCTTGCCCGAGTTGGGCAGCAACAATTGGGGGGTGGCCCTCTCGCCAGATGGTCGCTGGTTGGCTATGGGCAAGGCGTCGGGCAAAATCGAAGTCTGGAATTGGAAAATGCGCGAGGCGGTGACCAACCTAGTGATGCCCTTCCAGTTTGCGGGCCACGTGCGCTTTTCCCGAACGGGCCAATTTCTGCTGGCTTCCTCGACCGCCAATGACCTCCGCAGCGAACTGAGAGTTTGGACTACGCACCATTGGGCGGAGATACCGGCAGGCTGTATTCATTGGCCGACCCTGTTCGTAGCCGACCTTTCGCCTGATGACCGCCTGCTCGCCATCGCAAGTAGCGACGGCAGCGTGCGCGTATCCGCGTTTCCTGCCGGCCAACCGCTCAGCCATTTCGAGACGACCCATGGTTACACTGCTATCCGCTTTTCGCCAGATGGCCGGACGCTGGCGCTCGGCGGCGCCGACGGCCGCGTGACACTGTGGGGCGTAGCCGAGGGTCGAATCCTGGGGAGCTTGCCAGGGCATTTCCTGACGACTTGGAGCATGATGTTTTCGACTGACGGACGCCGCCTGCTCACTGGCGGACGCACGCCGCAGGACGCGCTAAAACTCTGGGACCTCGCCACCGAGAGCGAGTTGATCGTCCTGCCCGCCGAAGGACAAATCTTTTGCGAGATCGGCTTTTCGCCGGATGGCAACACTGTCTTTGCCAATAGTCTTGGCGGCATAGCCCACTTCTGGCACGTCCCGTCTTGGGCGGAAATCGAGGCGTCAGAGAAGAAAGCAAAGTGACTTCAGGGGCTACTTGGGGGGACGGAGGGGCGGGAGTCAGGACTGCACCGAAGAGCCGGTGCGCATCGGGTTGAGGGATCGGGCCTGCTTTTCAACCTCTTGTATGACTTGCGCGTGGCTGCGGAAATAACTTCGAGCCTTGTGATCCAGCACAAGACTGGCATGTTGAGGGCATGGCATTGACCGTTTCTCCAGAAAGGGCTCAAGCGCAGAGGTTGGTGTCCGAGCTTGCGGAACGGCTGGGCAGTACTCTCAGCGAAGCCGGCGCTAGGACCATCCTCGAGCTGCAAGCTGGCGGGCCATCGGCGGAGCGGCGGCACGAGTTGGCCGAGAAAGCCAGCGAAGGCTCGCTGAGCGCCCAGGAGCATGCGGAATACGAGACTTACGCTCAACTGCGTGGCCTGCTGGCCATCCTCCAGTCCAAGGCCCGTCTCTACCTCAAGCAGACCGGCGCAGGTGATCGGGCTCACCGCAGTTGGCCGGACGACGGTGTGCCTACTGCAAATGAATTCTGAGCTTAGCACGAGCCTGCGCGCCAGTCTCATGGAAGAAGGGCGCTGGTAATCACCGAGCGGGACGAAGCATCAGAGAAAGCGGCAGAAGACAGGAGGCTCGCTGGTGGACAGTGCCCGGCCACCGGGACCGCGGCTGCGGGGCAAACGGGACCTTCGCCGACGGCCACGCTGAGCTCCACAAGTGGAGCTATCCACACGACGCATCCGCCGAGCGTAGGCAATCCATAAACTCCTCACGGCTGAGGCCAGGCCACCTTTGGCATGCGTCGGCAATGAGCTGCTCGACGGTGGCCATCAAACGGGCGCGGTCTTTCGGCTCGCCAAAATCACGCTCCCACAGCGCGTTAAGGAGCCGATCGAGCTCAGGGATCATTGGGGAAGCAGGTGGCCAGGATGCGCCCCGATTCAGCGGAACTCATTCGCAGACCCTGCCACATGCGCAGCTTGTCTCGCAGGACGGCTTGGGTGGCAGAAACCATGTCGGCGATGCGCCTGTCGGGAGAGCCCTGGCTCTCAGCCGCCAAAGTCAGGAAGCGACCCAGCCCAAGGAGGCGCTCGACGGCTGCTTTGTGCTCGGCGAGAGACCTCGGCGTTGGGGCGTCCAAGAGATGATTGTCCTCCCACATCCTCAGGGCGGAAACACAACTGCTCCACTCCTCCACGCCCTCAGCAAGAGATGCCAGCCAGCTGCTTTCCCGGCGGCCAACGACATCATCCATCGGGAGGGCAATTTCCCTTTCCTCAACCTATCGCAGGCCCAGCAAAAGTTGAAGCGAATTCCTCTGTAACCTTTTCCGGTTTCTCCCGGAGTAATTATTGGACAAACCGGCGGTCGGCGGAGGCGAATCGGAGGCGGCATGGAAGCCGCCGAACTATCAAAGGATCGCTGGACTACACGAATCACGAACTATGAAGATCAAGATAGAAACCGTCTTACTGGGCAAGACCGCGCTTGTCATTGCCGCCCTGCTCCAATTCTCCGCTCTGCGTGCGAGCGCCGGTGAGAGCCCCTACACCGCCACGGGTTGGGTCATCGGAGTGCCGGTGCCCGGCATCTGGTGTACTAACGACCTCGGCCAAATCGGCATTCACGGCAACGTCCACCAAGCCCGGGTGGAAAGCAGCGACCCGCGCCTCACGGGCCGCCGCACCATTTTTGTGGACGGCGCGGCCCAGGCCGATGGTTCGACGCTGATGTATGGCGCGGCGTACCACGAAGTCGGCACTTGGGATGCCACGGGAACCGACTTCACCGCCACCGGAGGCATGTGGGACACCAGCTACCGGGGCACGATGGGAGCCGATGGCAGTTTGCAACTCCACATTGTCGGCACCGGTTGGGGTGGGCTCATCGACGGCCTGCGCGTGGACGAGACGCTGACCCGCGACCCGGGAGCGATCCTCGATCCGGCCATTCCCTACCATTACACGGGCACAATTAAATCTGCCCCCTTTAGCACGAACATGGTGGTCGATGACTTCAGCGCCCCTGCGGGGAGTTGGATTTACTATGGGACCGGCCAGGAGGGGGTCAACTACTCCTACCTCCAGTCGGGCGGCCAACTTGTAGTCAGCGGACATTGGCCGGGCGTGGTCACAAAAGAAACTGACGACAGCAGCATTTTCGGCGTGCGGAACATAACAGCTTGGTCCTTGCTTGACGGCCAGACGCTTGAAGGGCGGGTGGACCTCGTCGAACTCAACGACGACTCCACGGCGGCCATTTTCGAAGTGGGCACCACGTCCGGCATGTACTCCCTTGATATAGGCCACGGTTTAGTCAGGGTCAACAAAGCGTTCGGCAGCATGCCTTTTGGCCCCGCCGTGTTCTTTGCCGAAAAGGTTCAATTGCCGGACACAAACGTCGTCCTCAGCCTGGCCTTAACGAGGGTGAACGCCAACGTGGTGGTCACCGCCCGCGTGTTGGACAAGCGCGATGGCAGCGTGCTTTACGGGCGGAGCATCGTCGATACTCCCCTCGCCGATCCCACGCTCACCGCAGCGGAGTTCAAAGCCATCTCCGGCCAGGATTTGGTGATGTACCCCGATCGCCCGGGAGCACCTTTCACCAGCGCTCGGCCGGGCGTTGGCGTGTTCCAATACAATGACGGCTCCGACACCACCGCGGTTGCCACCTTCGACAATCTCGAATTGCGCAAGTATGAAGTCCCGCCTTTGACCATCACACGCGCGGTCTCCGTGACTTGGCCCGCGACGCCCGGCTACAGTGTTGAGGGCGCACCGACGCTGAACGGCCCGTGGACGCCGGTCCAGAACTCGCCGCCGCCAGGAATGGATCAGGTGACTTTACCTGCAAACAGCCCAGCCGAGCTCTTCCGCGTGATGCCTGCGCCCTGAGCCAAGGGGATTTGCGGGACGATGGAAGACAACGGAGAAAACGAAGGCATTGTCGTGGCACCCAAGTTGGTTGTGGGCCGGCACAGGCCAAACTGGCGATTGATTTGTAACCTTTTGGGGTTTTTCCCGGAGTAACGACGGGGGAGATATGAAAACTAAAGAAACCAACAATCTGCGAGTGAGAACCGGCCGCTCGGTGGACAGGGCGCTCGGCGCGTCCTTGCCGGTTGGCAAAAGAGGAGGAATGAGGATATGAAACTACCGTGGTATATGCGGCAACAACCGGCTATGACGTTCGTGGCTGGTCTGGGCGGCTTCTTCACCGTCGTAAGCGCAGCGTCTGGCCAACTTTGGGCTCCGACGGACGCCCCAGGCCTGATGTGGGATGCGCTGGCGGCTTCAGCCGATGGGGCAAGGCTGATGGCAGCGGTATGCGGGGATGCATACGCTGGGACGCCCCCCGGCCCGATCTATGTCTCGACAAATGCCGGTGCGAACTGGACCCAGACCAGTGCGCCAAGCAACAATTGGTATGGCATGGCTTGCTCGGCGGACGGCGCCAAATGGGTGGCCGTCTCTTCGCCCCTTGACATGTTCAGTTTTCCGAACGGTGATGGACTGATTTACGCCTCGCCTGATGGGGGCGCGACATGGTCCGCGACGAGCGCACCCAGCAACGTTTGGAGCTCGGTCTCCTCATCGGCCGACGGCACGAGACTCGTGGCGGTGAGCACGGCTCAAGACGGGTGGGACTGGACCAGATCGACTCGTTTTGGGGATGGCGGGATCTACCGTTCCGCTGATGGAGGTGCGACCTGGACGCGGACGAGCGCACCGAGCAACCGTTGGGCCTCGGTCACCTCTTCGGCCGACGGCACGAGGCTTGTGGCAGTGGCGTCTTGGGCATCGAGCCCCTCGGACGTTGATTACGGAGGGGACGGTGCGATTTACCGCTCCGTTGATGCCGGTGTCACCTGGGCACCCACGAGCGCGCCGACCAATACCTGGACCTCTGTGGCGTGTTCGGCGGACGGGACCAAGCTGCTGGCGTCAGCAGGAGACTGGTGGATACCTGGGTCGGTTTATGTTTCGAGCGACTCAGGCGCGACGTGGACCCGGACAAGTGCGCCCGGTAATCACTGGACCGCCGTGGCTTCGTCAGCCGATGGCACGAGATTGCTCGCGGCGTGGAGGAGTGCGAGTGGTGAGAGTGGCATTTACGCATCGAGCGACTCTGGAGCGGCTTGGACGACGATGGCAACGCCAAGAGGAAATTGGACGGCAATTGCTTGTTCCGCTGACGGTTACCGCGTGGCGGGGGCCACGTATAGTGGGATTTGGGCTTTCCCGTTTGCTCGACACTGGGCATTGGCCGACGCGCCGTGCCAACCGTGGACTTCCGTGGCCTCCTCGGCAGAGGGGACCAAACTCGTCGCGGTGCCTCGCCGAGGGAATACGGTTTGCACTTCTACCAACGCTGGAGCCACCTGGATTGCAACCACTGTGCAAAATGACCGCTGGGCTTCGGTCGCCTCTTCGGCCGATGGCACTAAGTTGGTCGCGGCAGGTGAGATTGAGGAAAATCCCGATGCTGGCGACGGCTTGATCTACACATCCACTAACTCGGGATGGAGTTGGGCGCCGACCAGCGCGCCGAGGAACCGTTGGACTTCGGTCGCCTCTTCGGTGGATGGCATCAGGTTGGTCGCGGCGGCCTGTACCGCCCAACAAGGCGACGGCAGGATATATACCTCATCCAACTTAGGGACCACCTGGCAGGCGACCAGCGCGCTGCGCCAACAGTGGATTTCCGTGGCCTCTTCAGCGGATGGAACCAGGCTAGTCGCGGCGAGTGAAAACGGCGCTGTGTTTACCTCAACGGACTCGGGTGTGACGTGGACACTGACCAGCGCGCCTCCGAACCAGTGGTCGTCGGTCGCCTCTTCGGCTGACGGAAGGAGGCTGGTGGCCGCGGCCAGAATCGATCCTGACGGCGCCTTCGTCGGCACCTCAGGGCACATTTACACCTCCATTGACTCGGGAGCGCGTTGGACGCAAACCAGCGCGCCACGCAAGTATTGGTGGCGTGTTGCCTCTTCAGCGGATGGTACAAGACTGGTCGCGGCAGCTAATGATCTTGGGGATCCTTCGATGTTCATCTCGATAGACTCGGGTGCCACATGGGCCCCAGCCGGCACGCCGATCACAGACTTTGTGTACGGCGTGGCCTCCTCGGCCGACGGCAGCCGCCTCGTCGCTGTATGCGGCGATGGTTCCATCTTCACGGTGCAGCCTCCCACACCTACTTCGCCGCTCTGGCCTCGGCTAGAGCTTGACTTATCCGGCGCCAAGCTCGTCGTCTCCTGGCTGGTTCCTTCAACGCCCTTTGTCCTGCAGGAAACCTCAGATTTGGGAACCGGCAACTGGGTGGATGTGGCGGCAGGCCCAACACTGGATTACACGAATCTGCACCAACGGGTGTCGCTGACACCCTCCTCGGGCAGCCGTTATTACCGGCTGAAACAGCGATGAAGATCCGCAGTTACGAGCGCAGGCTTAGATGGCGGTTCAGAAAGAGCGAGACGCAGGCCCGTGATTTCAGATTTGACATTTCAGATTTCAAAGCGGGCTGGCGCCGCTGATCTTACAAGCCGAGGTCTGAATGCCGGAAGCATCAGAACAATCAGAATTCTGCATCCCATTAACCTATGACTGCTAACAAAGGGGGTGTGGTCGAAGCGAATTAGACTCCAGTTGAGGCAATTGGGCACTCGCGGTCCCGCTGGCAAACCAGTCGGCCCCATCGGGTGACCGGTCGGGGCTGCGACCAGGATTGCCGCCGTTGCGAGTTCCAAGTAGGGTAAAGGGAGTCTATGAAACAGGTGAAGGTCAACCCGACACATTCGGCAGAGCTGGAACAACCCGTGGCGGCTATTGTTGAGACCGCGCATCCGTTGCGGGTGATTCTGTTTGGCTCCCGAGCGTGGGGCACAGCCCGGCCAGACTCCGATGCGGACCTGCTCATCGTCCAAGCTGAAGCGGATGCCGTCCACCGCTCCCGCTGGCGAGAGCCTCAGCGCATCCGGGCGGCCGTGCGGGACTTGCCTGTGGCAAAGGATCTTCTGCTCTATCGCCCGGAGGAGTTCGACTACTGGCGAGCTTCCCTCAACCACGTGGTGGGCCGTGCCGTCCGCGAAGGCGCCGTCCTCTATGAGCGGCCCCGGCGAAGCGGCCCACCTCCCGCGCATGGCCCGCGAAGACAAATATGATTACCGAGTTTCCACCGCACATCCTCCCGAGCCAAGTGTCGGCAGAGCGCGTTTCAGATCGAGCGTAGGAAGCGGCGTATGTGCTCGTGGTTCCCCACAGTGTAGCAGCGGCACTCCTCTCCCCCCACGAAAAACACGACGCGCAGATGCAGACCGCCCGGCATTCAAACCAGTTCCGGCGGAGCCGCCGGATTCCCAGACCTGCATGCACATGCATCTGACCGAAGGCCGCCGGGAGTTGGCGGAGGGCCGCATCGACGTCGGTGCGTTCCGCGGCGGACAATCCGGCGCGCTCGCGCAGGAATCGGCTGCCCTGCAAAACGCGGATCATGCCGCGAACGGCTTCACCTTTCCGCGCTTGGCGTCCCGCTTCCGCTGGCATTCCGCCTTGGCCAGGGCCTTCTCTACCTCTTGAGCCGTCGCGCCGTATTCGCGGAGCGCGTAGTCCTCGGAGTAGATCTCGACGGGGCGCAGAGCCACCACATGACCTTCGAAGGCGAAGGCAATGTCTTGGCCCTCGACGGCCTTCTTGAGCCAATAACCCAGACGGGAGCGACCTTGGGCGATGCTGAGAGTCTTCACGCCGTCACACTAGATCAAGTCGGCGACCCCGGCAACACGAACCCGAAACCATGACGCCTCGGAGTTTCCCGACGCGCGGGGAACTCGCTATGTGCCGCCCGGATCGCGCACGGACTCGGCCCTGCTCACCAGCCGGGTGAAGGACCTTCAGTGCCTCCTGGGCGAATTGG
>JBJKSV010000522.1:0-2890 GCA_046703605.1 Limisphaerales bacterium | reverse complement strand
GAATTTGAGTCCGAGGACCTGCTCGCCGAATGCCCACGATGCTCGCGGCCAAGCGGCGAGCTTCGGGCAGGACGCGAGATGGAAATCACATCGATGGAGATTGAATAATGTGCGAGGAATGTGGATGCGGATTGCCGGGAGAAACGCCGGCGGAGATTCATGCCCAGAGCCGGGAACATCGCCCCGGGCACTCTCATGGACATAGCCACGAGCATGGCCACAGCCATGAACACCATCATCAGGACGGCGGAGACGCGGACCACGAGCACGCTCCCAGCCATACGCATTCTCATGAGGAGAACTCCGCGGCATTGGCGGCGTCCCGCCGCACGCTCGACCTCCGCCGCCCGATCCTCGAAAAGAATGACCGGCTGGCCGAGCGAAATCGCGGCTTCTTCCAGGCGCGCGGCCTCTTCGCGCTCAACGTGCTCTCGGCCCCCGGTTCGGGCAAGACGACCTTCCTGCGCGAATCGCTTCGGGCCCTCGATGGGAAGTTGAAGGCGGGGGTCGTGGTAGGCGACCTGGCGACGGATAATGACGCTCAACGCCTGCGCGAGTCGGGGTCTTCCGTCGTCCAGATTACCACCGGCACCGTATGCCACCTCGATGCGGAGATGGTCGCCCGCGCGGTGCGGCAGCTCGATTTAAATGGGTTGGACGTGGTGATGATCGAGAACGTTGGCAACCTGGTTTGCCCGGCATCTTATGACCTTGGCGAGGACCTGCGAGTCGTGCTCCTTTCGGTCACCGAGGGGGAGGACAAGCCGCTGAAGTACCCGCCGATTTTCCAGGCCGCCCATGCGGTTGTTATCACCAAGGTGGACCTTGCCCAGGCTTGTGAGTTTGACCACGATTCGGCCCTCCTGAATATCCGCAGAGTGGCCCCTGACGCACGCATTTTTGAGACGTCCGCCAAGACGGGGCAGGGGATGGCAGAATGGAGAGACTTTCTGATCGAGCAGCACGCGCAGGCCAGGGCGCGCGACCCGCTGCTGGTGTGATCGAGGCCGGAAGCTGTGTGTGGCAGTGTCCTCTTTTTGGCTGACAGTTTGTCTCATTCCGGGACAGTGAGGTCACTCGCCTATCCAATCTCAAGCGCCGTCTCTGGACAAACCGATTGGCGCGCAACTTGCTTATTGCAGGCATGATGCAAGTTCTCTCAGGCATTGCGGTATTGGTGGTATCTGGGGTCGCCATGGTGTTTTATGCGGCGGCCAAGGCCCCCATTGGGTTCGAGGACGAATCGGGATTTCACTTTGGCCCGGAACCTCCCGCTCAACCCCAGGAAATCGGAGATGCCCTGCCAGAGATGAGCCGCTGAAAGAGGGGGCCGTCCCGGCTCACTTCATCGCCCACTCTATCGCGCACTTAATCGAGAATTGGCGGAATTCGACAAGGTGGACGATTAAGATAGCCGATAAAGCGACCATTTTCAGATTGCCTCCAGCGAGCCTTCGCCTCAGACCTCCCAAGGAGGTCGCCCTCGAACTGAATTCCCTTGTCCCCATTCCTTTGTCAGGCTCATCTGCGGACACAGGGACGCGAGAGCTGGCTCAGGAGGATCGGACAAAGGAATTGTTGTGAAGGCGTCGGTCCTCATTGCGAGAATTGCTGGTTCCCCAGTTTCCCCCGTTGACGGCTAGCGGAGTCTCCCGCACATTCTTCGGATTACGAAATCCTATGGCTGAAATTCAAACGCCTACACGCATCGAGTCCGTCCTGAACGAGCAACGCCTCTTTCCGCCTTCGAAAGAATTTTCTGAGCGTGCCCACATCAAGTCCCTGGACGAATACGCGCAACTCTACGAGGAGTCCATCCAGTCGCCAGAGACTTTTTGGGCGAAGCAAGCCAAGGAGGAATTGGTCTGGTTCAAGCCTTGGACCACGGTGTTGGAATGGAAGGAGCCGTTTGCCAAATGGTTTGTCGGCGGGCGGCTCAATGTGAGTTACAACTGTCTGGACCGCCACTTGGGCACGCGCATCGCCAACAAGCCGGCCCTGGTCTGGGAAGGAGAACCCGCCGGACCGGACCAGCGGGGGGAACAGCGCACGCTCACCTACCAGCAACTTCATGGGGAGGTATGCCGTTTTGCGAACGTTCTGAAGCGCAATGGCATCGAGAAAGGCGACCGGGTGCTGATCTACATGCCGATGATTCCCGAGGCGGCAGTCGCGATGCTGGCCTGCGCGCGGATCGGGGCGGTCCATTCCGTGGTCTTTGGCGGCTTCAGCGCCCAATCGGTCGCCGACCGGATCTTCGATTCTCAGGCCAAGCTGGTGGTCACGGCCGACGGTGGCATGCGCCGTGGGGCGGTGGTTGCGCTCAAGCAGAGCGTGGATGAGGCCCTGAGGCTTGAGAAATCGGGCGGCCAATTGCTGGCCAAAACCATCCAGCGGGTGGTAGTGGTGCGGCGCGCGGGCAATGCCATCGACATGCGGGAGGGCCGCGATGTGTGGTGGCATGAAGAGATGAGCCAGGTCCGCGCGGAATGCCCGGCGGAGGAAATGGACAGCGAAGCGCCGCTGTTTATTCTTTACACGAGCGGCTCGACCGGCAAGCCCAAAGGCATCTTGCACACGACCGGCGGCTACCTGCTTTACGCGAAGCTGACCACCAGGTACGTCTTCGACCTTCAGGAGGAGGACATTTATTGGTGTACCGCCGACGTGGGCTGGGTGACCGGTCACAGCTATGTGGTCTATGGCCCGCTGGCCAATGGCGCTACCAGCCTGATGTACGAAGGGGCGCCCAACTTTCCGCAGCCCGACCGGTTCTGGAGCATCGTGGAGAAATACGGGGTTACGGAGCTTTACACCGCGCCGACGGCGATCCGGGCGTTCATGAAGTGGGGCGACGGGTATCCCGCGCGGCACGACCTGTCTTCGCTGC
>JBJKSV010000521.1:0-5421 GCA_046703605.1 Limisphaerales bacterium | reverse complement strand
GATATTGGAGGGAAATCAGCGAGGCATCCTCCATCCCGCGGCCAAGGAAGTCCTGGGTAGCAGCCAGCACGCGCGCAGGTAGTTGACCGGTGAGGAAGTTGAAGAGATCGACGAAATGGATGGCATCGGCGAACATGATGCCGCTGTCATTGCGAGGGCGCTTAAAGCCGCTGAAATTGCTGCGTAGCATTTGGACCCGGCCAAACTGGCCCTGGTGTATGGCCTGTCGAAGCCATTGAGAAGCCGGGTCGTAGCGGAAAATATGCCCTACCTGGAGAATGCGCCCTTCTTTGGCCGCCAGTTCCGTGAGATCTCTGGCCTCCTCAGAGACAACCGTAATCGGTTTCTCGACGAAGACATCCTTGCCGGCCTCCAGGCATTCGCGGCAAAGGGCGTAGTGGGTTGGCGCGGGAGTTGCAACGACTACACAGTCGATGGCAGGGAACAGGTCCCTTGGTTGGGTCGTGAGCCGCGAGCCGGGCAGGCCGGCCTTGCGCGCTGGCCCCAAACGGCCATCCTCGGTCTCGGCCGCGTAAAGCTCGATGGGCATGGAATTCAGGTTGCGCAGGTGGTTCACGCCCCAGCGTCCAAGTCCCAGCAACAGTACTTTGGTCATGAAAATGGTTGTTAGCTAATCGTCCTGTCCTCGGGACAGGATTTCGCCCGTTCGGGTTTCAAATGCGGTCTTAGTTTTCGGCCCAGGCCAACCCGTCACAGGGCCGGTTTAAGGATGCAGAGTATCCCCCACTCGCCCAATGGCAAGAAGATCGTGAGATCGTCAGATGGGATAGCCCCTTCACCACAGAAGCCCGGAGGCACACAGAGAAGAGCGAGAGGCGGCTTGTTGGCCGCCTTCGCCCGGTAACCTCGGTGGACCGCCTTAATCCTCGCTTAAGGTGAGGTGCGGTAGGATGCCCCCGCAATGAAAATACAAATCCATTCTCCTTCTATCGGCGCGCTCGGAGCGGCTGCGGGGCTGCTCTTGGGCGCGATAAACCTTCACGCCCAGCAAGGGCCGCCGCAGGGCCCCTTCGATCCCGCGCAGATGCGTCAGCGCATGATAGAGCGCATCCGCGACCAACTGGACGTGAAAGAAGACTCGGAGTGGGCACTTGTCTCCGAGTCCATAGGCAAGGTCATGCAGGCCCGACGGGCGCTGGCCGGTCTGGGCGGACGGCCGGGGCCAGGCTTCATGGGCGGGCCGCCTCCATTCGCCGGACGACTGGGAGGCGGACGGCCGCCTGGCCCTCCCACCCCCAACCAAGATGCGCAGGGTGGCCCGGGCGCTCCGGGCGGGCCACCTCCGGGCCAGGACGCCCAGGCCGGACCAGGAGGACCGCCGGCGGGAGGTCCGCCCCCTTTCATGCGGCCCTCCAGCCCGGAACTCGATGCGCTCACAACAGCCATCGACCAAAAGGCATCGAGCGCCGAGATCAAGGCGAAGCTGGCCCAGGTCAGAGCCGCCCGTGACAAAAAGGAAGCCGAGCTGAAAAAAGCGCAGGACGACCTTCGCCAGGTTCTCACCGTTCGGCAGGAGGCCGTAGCGACGACACTGGGACTCTTGTAGAGTTTCTTGGCAGAGGAAGGTAGATAGCAGACAAGCCAAGCGGTTGCCGGGGCGCCCAGCTCCGGCAACCGCCGGCCGGGGACCTTGCCAAAGGTCCGAAAAAATGGCTCGCTATAAACAGAAAAATTGAATTTTAATATTAACAAAAAGCGAGTCTCGATGTGGACAAAACCTGTCTTGCGTGGGACTTACATTATCATGGAAAACAAAATCGCTCTAACTCTGTTGGTGCTTGCGGCCGCTGGGAGCTCGCTTCTGGCGGGCGACAAGATTGACATCAACAAACTCGACCTCTCCAAACTCCCACCGCCCGCCACCAAACAGGGCGTGACCTATGCCACGGACATTCGGCCCATACTTGAGGCCTCGTGTGTCCGCTGCCATGGCCAAGAACGCCCCAAGGCCAGACTCCGGCTCGACAGCCTGGAAGGTTTGCTCAAAGGCGGCGAAGACGGCAAGGTCGTGCTCCCGGGAGACAGCAAGCAAAGCCTCCTGGTCATAGCCATGGCGCGTATTGACAAGCTCCTGTCCATGCGGCCGGAGCATTACCCTGGCCGGGGCGGCCCAGGCAGGCCCGGGCGCTTTGGCCCGCCCGACGGTCCACCTCCTCATCCTCCGGGCGAAGGTCCCGGCGGGCCGGGCGGCTTCCGTGGTCACCGGTTTGGACCTCCTCCAAAACCCTTGACTGCTGAGCAGGTCGGGTTGGTCCGCGCCTGGATCGACCAAGGGGCTAAATGAACCTCGCGAACGTCGGGCCTTCACGTTCTCTTAAGGAACCTGGTGCTACTCTGGAGCCATGAAACCTGGAATCTTAGTGCTAAATCCCTTGATCGAACGGAGCCCGGCTTCTTTTTCTTCCAGACCAGGACAACGGCCTGGTACGATCTCCAGTGGCCAGGAAGCGCCCGATTCGGACGACCGGGAGGACATTCTGCGGCGGAACGACCGCACCTTCAGGCGGTTCGTTGCCGGTTCGCTTCTGGCCGCCACGCTGATTGTTCTGGCCATGGTTCTTGGCTGGGGCATGTAACGCAGCCATTGCGCCGGGCGCCATGTCGGCGCTTGCTTTTCAGGGAGGAAACCTCTAAAGAGATAGCATGAATCGCCGGAAATTCCTTCAAGTGACGGCGGCCGGCATGGCCCTGTCCACTCTTGGCAGCTTCGCCGCTGATTTTGCGGATCCACACAAGCGCGTTGCGCTTATCGGCTCAGGTTGGTACGGCAAGATCGACCTGCTCCGCCTCATCCAGGTCGCGCCGGTCGAAGTAGTGGCCCTGTGCGACGTCGATAGCCGGATGCTTTCGGAGGCCGCCGACATTGTGAGCGGACGCCAACGCTCCGGGAAGAAGCCGCGGACTTATGGCGACTATCGGGAGATGCTCAAGAAGGAAGATCTGGACGTGGTGCTGATTGATCCCCCGGACCATTGGCACGCCCTTCCCATGATAGCGGCGACCGAGGCAGGCCTGGATGTTTGGGTGCAAAAGCCGATCAGTGTGGACGTTGTTGAGGGGCAGGCGATGGTGGCCGCCGCGCGCAAGCACGGACGCGTTGTGCAGGTCGGCTTGCAGCGCCGCAGTACTCCGCACCTGGTCGAGGCGCGAGACCGCGTCATTAAGGAAGGCAGGCTCGGCAAAATCGCTTACGTCGAGATTTGCTGCTATTACCACATGCGAACCCATGATAATCCGCCGGACACCGCGCCGCCTCCTTATCTGAACTACGAGATGTGGACCGGTCCTGCCCCGATGCGCCCTTACAACCGGCTCGTCCATCCGCGCGGGTGGAGGGCCTTCATGGAGTACGGCAACGGGATCATAGGCGACATGGGCGTTCACATGCTGGACATGGTTCGATGGATGCTCGAGTTGGGCTGGCCCAAAACCGTCAGTTCCTCCGGCGGCATCCTGGTGGACAAACAGAGCAAGGCGAACATCTCCGACACTCAAACCGCCACATTCGATTTTGGGGACCTGGACGTTGTCTGGACACACCGCACTTGGGGCGCGGCCCCTGATCCAAAATACCCGTGGGCCGCCATTTTTTATGGCGACAAGGGCACTCTCAAGACCAGCGTCATGAGCTACGATTTCACCCCAATCGGCCCCGGCCAACCCTTGCACGGAGATCCCCTATACGAATACGACAAGTATCCCGAAGACCGGACCGAAAAGGACCTGGAACGGCACGTCGCCTCGGCCATCCGCCGGCACATGACGAATTTCTTGTCCTGCATCGCCAGCCGCAGCCGGCCCGTCGCCGACATCGAGCAGGGCTATATCTCGACCACCTCTTGCATCCTGGGCAACTTATCGGTAAAGCTGGGGCGGAGCTTGGCTTGGGACCCGGTCCAGGGATGCGTCAAGGATGACGAAGAGGCCAACCGCCTGCTGCGCCGGCCCTATCGGGCGCCTTGGGTGCATCCGGAGGCCTGAGTCAGTACTGCAAGCCGTAGGGCTGGGCAGGGGCGTGCTCCTGTAGGTTGGGCGGGTTGACGGGCTCAGGGCGTTTTGGACGGGTGTTGAACTCGCGCGCCATGAACTCATTGACCATGCTTTCCGGACTGTCGTAGGGAGTAAAGCCATCCGGCGGCTGGAACAACGAGCTTCTCATCGCCATGAACTGCACATTGGAGAGTTCGAGGGCGGTTTGCGTCGAATCCGAGGCCGACTCCAGGCGAAGGGGGAGACCTTTCAAATCAGTGGCGCGCCAAATATGCACGGTGGTTGAGAGGCCGTTGTCGGACTGAACCACCTCCTCCTGGGCTTGGCACCGGTGGCCGTCGATGGTGCGTTCCCCGGCGCTGGGCAAACCGGCCTGCTGAACCACGTTGGTGAACTGCACCTCCGAGGCGATGGGTGCGTAGCCCTGCAAAGCGTCACTCAACAGGAAGCCGTGCCGCTCCGCCACATCCCATACGAAGATGAGCCCCCCACGCCGAAAGCTCTACCCCGGAGCACCTCTGGAATCACGCGCAAAGAGGAGCTTGGTTCCCCGGCAGAGAAGGTCGCCTGAAAGAGGCCGCCCCTGCCCCGGTTGTTGAAAAAAAACCGCCTTGGCTGAGAAGTCCTGCGTGTTGGTCAACAGGACGCCCATCGGACCGGTCAGAAACGCGGGAGGTCTCGCCGCCTGAATTCCCTCCGCCGCGCCTATATAGCTGGCCCCGTAGCGAGAATGAGCGCACCCGGACATCAGCAAAAGCAACGCCACTCCGGCTGCACACGCCCATGCGCCTCCGATCCTCAATCGCTTGCAATTCATCCCCGATTTTCTCCTTTGCGATCGTTTATTGCAACTCCGAAGCGCGGTGAGGTGGGGCAAGGGCGCATCCCGCCGGAACCATAGGCAAATGCCAAGCAAGCTCGCCAGCCAGGCACGGCGCCTCACTCCATTCGCGCCGATCGACAGGTTTTGAGGTGGCGGCAGCGCGCATCAAGTGAGGCGCCCTACCCAACCAGACCGAGGCTCCTTAATGGACTCCGCTTTGCGGAAATCGCCTTCGAGGGTAGCCGCAATGATCCCGCTTCACTGGAATTGGTTGGTTTCACCATGCCGGTCGGCGGGCAAGGGCACGCGATTGGCCACCGGCCGGATGCTGCGCAAATAAGCAAATATGGCCTTCAAATCCTCGTCGTTGAGCGAGCCGATGCCCTGCCACGGCATCGGCGGGAGGATTTGGCGGCCATAGCCCATGTGCCGGCCGGTTCTCATGGCCTTGATGAACATGTCTGCGGTCCAGATCCCGATACCGGTGTTTGTGTCGGGCGTGAGGTTTGCAGCGTAGCTGATGCCCCAAGGTCCGGCCCAAGCGGTCATGCCCGCCGTCGCGGCGGACCACGGGCCAGGCTTGAGTC
>JBJKSV010000520.1:0-6016 GCA_046703605.1 Limisphaerales bacterium | reverse complement strand
ATCCTTGTCGTCCAGGTAAATGTCTTCGCGACGGTCGCCGCGGTTCATAACGTGATAGATCGCCCCGGGATATCGAATTCGAAGTGCTCGAGCCATGCGCCCCAGACTAGCCGCCCAGCCAGATGCTGCAACAAGAATGTGGCCAAGTGGCGAACCGACCCGTTTACGGGCTGTCGGCGGAAGTGGTGACACAGGACGTAGAAGGCGTTGAGGGAATAGCCGAAGGTGCGGGCGACGTCTTTGGCGGGGAGGCCCTCGACCACGAAGGCGCGCAGCGCCTCGTATTGGCGATGTTTGGGCAGCCGCGGGTGGAGGAAGAAGCGGCGGAGTTGACTTAGGTCTTTTGGTGCGCCCAGATGCACATTGAGACATTATTATATACAAGATATGGTGTCAACAGGATTTTTTCGCTCAAGGGGTTGTATGCGGAATCTCCAGTAAATTCAGGCAAAGGCCCAGCATACTGGGGAAAGCGGGGAAATGGGTCAACGAAATGCGCAGAGATTTATAAAATGTAATCAATGCTATAGAAACACCATATTTGTTAAGCAGCGGTACCGGAAACCTTAACGATACCAGCACAATGGCTGGCATTTACTTAGGCGAACTATGTTCCGTGGAAATCCAGGCTAGCCGTGCCGCGGGAAAAAAATCGGAAAATAATTCTTGATCCAGTTCCTGGACAGCCTATATTATTATTGACCAGTGGGTGCTGCCCACGAATCGAAAGGAAACTAATTATGTCATCATCGAGCTCGAGCTCGAGCTCGTGTTCGTTCGGCCGCCTCCGGTTTGCTGACGCCAATCACTGGGTCGCCAAGAACGTCAAAAACCACACGCTCAACTACAACCCCGGCGGCATCGTCGATAAGATCACGGTCACGTGGGAGGCAAACGTCAGCGATTGCTGCTCAAACCACCGTTGGAAGACGGCGGTTAGGACTTACACATATACTTATACCTTACAGGATACAGAGGAGGTGCTGATCGCGACGAGCGGGGACATCTTGCCCATCGATCTCGCCGCGTACACCGAACTCTACCCAACGCTCGTCTCACTCGTGACGCAGTGGTTCACGGACCAAATATTCGACACCGTCTACGCTGTTTCGCAGGACGACAAGACAACGTACGACAAGGTCCTAAAGTACATTATGGATCAACTCAAACCGACGCTGCCGACCCAGGGCGCGTGGAAGGCCGGGGCGGGTCCGTGCTGACCGAATCTTGAGGATGGATTGGATCCCACGAGCCGTTATGTTCAGAAGACTTCATCTTGCTTCTCGCGCGGACGCAACGCTGCCTATTCGCTTGGTGGCGTCGTTTTTCGCCTTCGGCTTGGCCACGGCGGGGGCCGACGCTGTCAGTAACGCCGCCCTGCTGTATTACCGGGGGACTTGGGTGCTCGAGGACCCAAGCGTCTCCAAGCTCGCGGCGGGCGGGGGCAACCCCACGGCCGACGCCAGGCGTCGCTTCCTCCATGAGACGGCCGAGGTCGAGTTTATGCTGGAGGAAGCCGCACGAGCGAGGCGTTGCGACTGGGGGCTCGATGCGCCGGGGCACGATACCGGCCTCTACGGCACGGTGGGCTTGGAGTCCCGCCTGATGGGCCTCGCGAGGGTATCGGTGCGGCGGTTCGAGTTTCGGTCCCTCGAAAATGGTGGGCCGCTCAAGGGCGACGGCGAGCTGACCGCCTCGCTTGGCATTGCCCGCTGGCTGGCCGGCAACCCACCTCTACTCCTATCGCTCGCGACGCGCATGGCAATTGTCCAGACGACTCTGGTCGCGGCAGCCGGGAACGCCGGCAACATGGCGAGGGCGGGAAAAGGCCATCTCTATCGGCTTGTCGCAGCGGATTTCGGCCCCTGGAAATGCGACCTTCCGTCCACAATAACAATCGAACTCGAATACTGCACGGCGCGGCTGGCCGCGCTTTCCGCAGAGCCGGGTTTGACGAAGCAGCGAGTGGTTGACAGGCTCGGAGAGCTGAATCTCTTTCCAATTCCGCAGGCTTTGGCATCGAGGTCCGTGGGGGAAATCCTCTCGGCGGCGGGCGTAACCCTGCGCAAGTTGCGGTCGGTCGCTCCCGTTTACGACTCCAGGTCGTATCCGCGACTCAAGGAGGCTGTAGACGCTTGGAAATCTGACGTTGACACCCCAATCCCCGCCGCGAAGTGGCTGGAGGTGTTCAGATCGGTGTGGGGGAAGTGCCGCCGTACTCAAACCATGCGTGACATGTTTCTGGAGGGGCTTGGCGCAGTTAAAGCAGACGGCACGGTTGACGAGGCCGCGTTGCGCCGCGTCGCGGCCCGCTATTCGGTCAAACGAGGCGGTCACGGGTTCGTGCTGAAGGCCCGGCACGCACCGCCTGGCCCCGATGTCACGCTGGAGTTCGGACGGCTGGGGAGATGAATGGGTCGGCGGTCCGCCTTATGCGCAAGCCAGAGCCCATCGTGATCTCGTTCTTCACGGAGGGAACGGGGTATAGACTTGAGGCGGATCGGCTCCGCGAATCGTGCGTGCGGTTCGGCCTGGACCACTCCATCTCTGGAATTGCGAGCAAGGGCGACTGGGTGCAGAACTGTTCGATGAAGGGACCCTTCATCGAGGGGTCGCTGACGAGGTTCAAACGGCCGGTCCTATGGGTGGATGCGGATGGGGAGATCGTCCAAAGGCCCGATTTTTCCTCCTGGGCGCAACACGACGTAGCCTGCTACGTGCAGCGCTCCACCGACGGAACCCCGCCGCCGATGAACTCAGCCCAAATGCCGTTTATGTCGGGGACGGTCTTTGTCAATTTCACGCCGGGCGGCCTCGCGCTGGCCAGTCGGTGGGCGCGCCTGTGCGAGGCAAACCCAACAGTGTGGGATCAAACGACGCTCGCGGCAGCCTGGTGGGAGGTCAGGGAACGTACTCGGTTGCTGGTTCTGCCCCAGGGATACTGCAAGATCTACGATCGCATCTGGCGCGAGCCTGAGCGCCGAGCTTACGTCGTCCACCACCAGGCGTCCCGTCGCTTGAGGGGTGCGGTTTCGAGGACAAGGTCAGCCGACGCCCCCCAGCACCAAGGTCCGCGCGATGGCTTAGACCACGGGGCGGCGCCCGCGCGGCCACCGTTCCCAAGCCGTGCGACTCTGGAAGAATAACCTCACGCTCTGGTTCACAGACGTTGACTGGCGCAACGATGGGGACCAGATCATCCGCAGGGCGGACGCACTATCCCGACAGTTTCCCTCCACGGTCACGCTGAGCGTCTTTGAGGGTTCGGCTCACACCTATCATAAGTTCAATTCGCAGCGGCCGCACGAGGGCCGGAGCATGGCTCAGATCAGGCGAGAGATCGCGAAGGCGGTCCGAGGAGCGAAGACCGTCGAGGCTGAGGTACGCCTCGAGCTGAGGGAGGAACTGTCTTCGTACGAGGACCTCAACGACCTGCATCTTTTCAGGAGCCGAACCTCCATGGATCGAGCCAATTTGCGGCGCCGGCCGTTTTTCTTTCGCGGGGACGGCAGGGAGCTTGCGTTGGACGATCTTTACTCGGGCCAAAGCGTTTTTGTGATCTGCAACGGTCCCAGCTGCACCCCGAGCCTGCGCCAGGCACTGCAAAGGGCTGGCGTTTTGACCTTTGGAATTAACAACGGTGCCTTCTCGTTCCGCCCCAACCTTTGGGCGTGCGTCGATGCGCCGCACAGGTTTGTGGAATGCATATGGAAGGATCCCGCGATTCTCAAGTTCTCGCCATTCGCCAACCTCCGCGGCCGACTTTGGGACTCCCGGCAAAACAGGTACTCGAGCACAACCGCCGCCGACTGCCCGAATGTCGCTTGGTTTCTGAGGAACGAAAGGTTTTGCGCCCCGTCGTGGCTCACAGAGCGGACCTTCAACTGGGGCAACCATTCGGACCTCGGAGGCGGGAGATCGGTGCTCCTGCCGACTCTGAAGATCTGCTGCTTGCTGGGCTTCGCAAACATTTTCCTCGTCGGCTGCGATATGCATATGGAGGCCAAGAGGCCCTACTGGTTCGCCGAAAGGCGGAACAAGGTGATGGTCGCAAACAACGCGCACACATACGCGTGCTTGCAGGGGTATCTCGACGAGCTGGAGCCCCATCTTCGCGCAGCGCGACACCGCGTCTTTAACCTCAACCCCGAGAGCGCCTTGCGGGTTTTTCCATTCATCGCGCTCGACGAGGCTCTGGAAAGAGCGGCGATACCGAGATTCGGCACGACGGCCGGGATGTATAGCCGGTGAAGCCGATTTTCGAATGGAACGGCATGAAGCTGGTAAACTTTCCGCGGTACGCGCCTGAGTTTGCAGATACAGCCCACCGTTACTATGGCTCGCATTTCGCCTTCGTGCTCGGCGTCTTGCGAGATGCGGGTTGCCGGATCGCTTTCTTCGAGCCCACGCTTTCGCACCAGTCGAGCAGGACCCATTTCCACGTGGAGTGTGGTCGCGCATCCCTGCTGTTCGATATCAGCGATTACCACGACACGTCCGTCGGCGCGGAAATTGCGCAGTCGGACGCGGCATTCAAATTCCATTACAGTCGGGCTCTTCACTCGTGCCATCCGAAAATCTTTGCATTTTCGCCCGTCTCATTTCATAACTGGAGCGAGTATCGCGGGCTGGTCCGCGAGATCGAATACCACGCCAAGGGTTTGGTCCTTTGCAACCAGACGCCACACACGCAGAACGCCGCGCGGCGGAGATATGTCCGATCTCTCCTGCGGGAGACCTATGGCCTTCAGTTTGATGGAACGCTGACCACGCAGGTCGAATTCTGGAGAAAAATCGAACACGCCCTTATCTCCGTCTGCGTCCCGGGGGCCCGCCTCGACATCCTGGACCGCGGGCAGTTGCAGTACATGGCCTTCGGAGCATGCACCGTCTCGCCGAGGCTTTCCATCGATCTGCCCAATTCGGAGCCACTGATTCCGGATTTTCATTACCTGGAGTGTCGCTCCGATTGGCAGGACCTCGTCGAAAAGATCGAGTGGGCGAGGACCCACGCGGAACAGTGCGTTGAAATCGGTCTGAACGCGAAGGCACTGTTTGCAAGAGCCCTCACCCCGGAGGCCCTCTTCCAATGGGTGACGGACTCGGTCATGGGCCTCAAGTCCTAAAACGGGTGCAGACGCGCCGGCTTGACCGGCCGCATCGGGAGAAGGTCGTCTGCGGGGTCACCCATTAGGGCGGGTGTCAACAGGGAAAAAAGTGTTCGTTCCCAATTTTCTTCTTATCGGGCTAACATACTTCGGTGGAGTCCGCTTCGCCGCGCACGATCCGAACCTTTCATTTCGTCACTTGATTGCGGATGCTTCCCGCCGACCCTATTCCCTGGGCGAGGCGATCCGTTCAGTCACCCATCTGGTTCTAGCGCGCGGCAGCAGGTGAGAGCAGCCCATCCACCTTTTGAACCGAAAGGAACTGGGGGCGCCGGGCCATTGCCAGTCCCCTCCGGCTCGTTGTCTTTTGTCCACCCTCCGAATACCTCGGGCCTCCGATGTCGTCAAGCGCCATCGAGCATCCTTCTTCTTATTAGGCATTCTGAGTCGGTGCATGATCTGCTCTCACCTACCGCTACGGCCCCCAGCTCCGGGGCTGGGAGCCTCGCGCGCCCAACTCGCTACCGCGAGTCCAGAAAACGTTCAGTGCCGGTCCGCGTTCATTCAGTTCGTAAGAGCTCTGGTTTCGCCGGCTCCGGTTGCCCGGCGCCGACGGCCAACCCCTTGTTGACTCGCGGCACGGTCGAATCACCTGCAAAACTTTCTCTCCAGCCATCCTATTGCTAAACTCATAGCAGGGGTCGGTTCTCCACTCCGCCACATTTCCTTTGGTTTCATCGTCCGTTCACAAATCCAATTCCTGGTCGTTCGAGGCTTGCGACTCCTTGCTGAGCAGGTTGGACAGATATTTCCAACTGCCTACACCCAGATGCTCCGAGATCCACTTGAGATCCATGGTCGTTTCCCGACGCAACCGCCGGGCCAAGTCAACTTTGACCCAGTGATTG
>JBJKSV010000519.1:0-5584 GCA_046703605.1 Limisphaerales bacterium | reverse complement strand
CGTGCTGCCAAGGATGTTTGCTGCGACCAGCCGGAACTTCCCGTCGCTGAACCTCCGGCTGGTGGTCCAGAGATCCCGTGTGCCGGCACTCACGTTAAAGCGCGGAATGGGCTGGCCGGTATCGGTGTCCCGCACCGTGCCGGAGATCGTCAGCGCCCACGCCAGGCTAACCACGTGCTCAAGCCCGTCGGCCTTGGTCCATACGTTGGTTCGCCGCATACCCGGAGCGGTGATTTCCAGAGAGAAGCCGCCGGAGGGCGGGTTGCTCCAGAAGACACGGCCCTGGGCATCGGTTTGCCGATCGAACGGCGTGGTGACGGTGATTGCCGGAATGCCCTCCGCGCCGGCTCCCGTGGCAATGGCCTGCGCGTCGCTCTCGACTTTCCTGAAAACCACCTCGGCGCCGGGGACGGGGCGTCCGTCGGGGTCCGTGACCTTGAGCCGCAACCGGCGGACCGCCCGAAGCGCGACGCGTAGCACCGCCATGTCCGGTTCCAGGTCCACATTCGTCTCGGCCAAGGCATAGCCTGAAGCCTCGAAGGTAATCGAGTTTCTCCCCGCACGTCCCGTGACCGAGAAGCTCCCATCCGCTTGGTTCGTTAACCCGGCAGAGATGGAGGCAGGGTTGAGCCGGATCTTCACGTTGGGCACAGCGTGCCCTTCCGCATCCACAACCGTCCCTCGGAGAGCGACCTTGCGCGCAAGCCTGAAGAGATAAGTCCCGGCCAGGAGTTCCTTCTGGATCTCGCGGGGAACGCCGTTGCCATACATGAATGGCTTCTCCTGGAAATAATCCGGATCAACCGCCTGGAACATCAGCGCGGGCCGTGGGTCTTCTGAGCAAATGGTGCCCTTGGCAAAGCGATCAATTCGCCATCGCCCCTTGGAATCGGTCGTTGCCACTTCGGCCCCCTCTGCGCTGAGGTGCGGCGCCGCAGTGCCGCTTTGGCCGACGCCAAGGCAGGAGACGCGGATCTGGGCGCCAGGGACCGGGTAGCCGGCTTGGTCCAAGACCAGCCCGCCGATTGGGGTGGAGCGGGCCAGCCGCAAGGTGTACTGGTATGGAATAGTTTCGCCGCGTTCAGGACTCCAGGCCAGGGTAGTGTCCGCGAATCCATCGACACGGCTTCGAATCATGAGCAACCGCGGAGTCATGGCCGGCAAGGGAACCTTGCAAAGTCCCGCCTCCGACGAGGTCAGTTCCATGGGAGCTCCGGTCTGGCGGGTCGTTCCCGCTTTAATGACCCGGCATTCGATAGCCGCGCGGGGCACAGGCTGGCCCGTGTCGGCGGCAGCAATATAGAGAAGCAACTCGCGCGCCGAATCCGCAGGCGCTGTTTCCGCGGGCGCGTCCGAAGCCACCGAAACCGAGGTTGCGGAAGGAGAGGCGGCTTCGACGCGCCCGGCCGTTGAATGCGGCTTCGCCACGGTGGCTGCCGGGCTTCGGGCGCCTGGATGATGGGTCCAAAGCAATCCACCGATGGCAAGGGCCGCCACCGTCATTCCGAGTCCCCATTTGCCGGCCGCGGAACCAGCCAACCTCGCGAGAAAAAGCCACAGTTCCGCTCCGGAGCCGACGCCGGCCAGGGCTGCCGTGCGCGCGGTGGCGGAGAGGCTGGCTGGCGCCGCGCTGACAGCCCGCGTGGCCATCAGGCCGGCAAGCGCGCCAATGCTCAACGCCACACCCTGGCTGGCCAGCCGCAGCCGCAGCTTCTCCAGGGCGCGACTGACGCGCTTTTGCGCCGCGTCGTCGCTGACACCCAGCGCGGCGCCCAGCGAGCGAAAATCGCGCTGTTCATAGAAGCGCATCACGATCGCCTCGCGGTCCGGTCCATCCAGCCCGTCGATGGCCTCATCCAATACCGGGGCAAGTTGATGCCAAAAAGAATCAGAGGAATTCTGCAGCGCATTCATTTCAGCGGCTTGTTGTTCGCGAGCACGGCGGCGCCGCTCGCTCCGCACGGCGGCGGCGGACACAAAGCCCGTGTGCCGGTGCAGCCAGCCGCCCAGCATCACCACCTCCCGCAAGGACCGCGCCTTGCGGGCCAGGTCGGCGAAGACGGTTTGGGTAACATCGCGCGCCAGGTCCGCGTCATCTCCGACGCGGCGCAGGGCCGTCGAATAAACCAGGTCAACGTACCGATCGACGAACTCGCCAAACGCGGCCTCATCGCCGCGGTCGGCGTACTCTCGAAGCAGTCCAATGCTCTCCGTCGTGCTCATTTACCGGTAAGAAGCCGCTGACAGCGAAAATCCGACTACCAGTGTGGCTCTCCGTCACTTGCCGTCAAGCGGCAGGCTTAAAACCTCGACCATTTTTTTGGGTGAGGAGGCGGCTGGCTGTCGCGGATTGCCCGAAAGGCCCTGATGAGGCCTCTCTGGACGGTCGTGATGCTGGTGGCGGTATTCTATTGCCAGCAACACTTGTCGCGGCACCTGGTCCGATTCGTGATTCCCCTGGTCCACGTTTACAGGCACCCGTTGACGGTGCAGGAGCGTGGCGCTCAAGCTATCCTGGCCGAATGGCTCTTCTGGTCCGGTTTTCTGACGCAATACCTCTGCGTGGCTTTTCCAACGGTGCCTATTCTCGGCGCCGCGCTGAGCATCGCTCTGTACATGGGATGCTGGCTGGCCCTTTACGGCGCCCTTCGGGTGATAACCCCCACCCATTACGCGGCGCCGCTCGAAATCGGGATGGCATGGTTATCGTTCATCGCCTTCTTAAGGGACCTTGTCATTCCCACCGTGCTGCTGCTCTGGCTAGGGAGAAGAATCGAATCCGACCGAGCCGGGGCTTGAAAACGTCGATGTGTAAGGTCTCGAGCACCGACCGGGCACTCGATTGGCTGCCACTCTCAGTTCTGCGTCCGACGGTTCACTTGCCGCGGTCGGGCGTAAAACGTGACAGGCACGTGTGGCACGACAGCAAAGGTCAGGTTGGTTGGCTCGAAGTCGTTTATTACGGGGACACCATTGCGGAACTCCCTCATAGTATCGCCATAATACAATCTGAAGCCGTACTGGCTCCGGCCGGCTGCGGCGCTGTACCACCTCAGCTCGCCCTCTGCGTCAATAAACTGAAGCGCCAGGTTGGGGTCGTTAGTTGCCATGCTCGCATGGAGCCAGACCTTGTTCCAAGAAACCGAAACGGGCACATGCATGAGATTGGTCGAGATGGTGGACACATTTTTCGGCAACGTGATGCTGAGCATGGCACCGGGCGGGAAGCCGGATTCGGGTTCGAAGTCGGCGTCCAGTTTCCAAACATACGCCGGGTCCAGGTTCTTACGGCTTACTAACACCCCTCCCCAGTTGTCGATGACGTTTTGACCTTGTACGATGACGCCCATGGGGCCTGGCAGCCGCTCCTCCAGCGGATCCAGCCAGTTGCCGCTGGCGTCCTCGCCTCGCACGTGAACTGCCGTCCGGTTTGCCCACGGCCCTCCGTTTGAGCGCACGGTAAGGGGCACGGTGACGATTTGGTTCAAAATGTCGTTCGTCTCGACCGTGATCTGGCCCAGCACAAAGCTCATACCTCGCGCCGCTTTGATGATTGGCGCGGACTGCGCCGCCCATGGCCGAATCACCGGGCGGGCTGGGTTCTTAACCTTGAGATCAGCAACGACCCGCCACGTTCCGCCTTGGGTGTCGCGCCGTTCGAAGCAAAACTCCAGCCATGGCGAAGTGCGCGAGAAGCAGCCGGTCACCACGTCCGCGCGATAACCCTCTGGATAGGCCTGGAAGCCACCCCATTCATACTGGACGAATTCAACCCCTCCTTCGCCACGAATCGCGAGGCGAAACCGGCTGGACCCGGGGCGGACTGGCCCAATTCCCCTCACCAATGCATTGCGGGACGCGTGGGGGCCAGTGAGACTGAATTGGGCATCTAACCAACACTTGTCGGGGGGACCGACATTGCGAAAGAATTTCTCCAGCAAGGTACCATGAGCGGTGCGAATGTGCGAACCCACCTGCACCCGGCTGAGCGCCAGCACTGAGCCGTCGCTCAGAACCTGGCGCTGGCTCATAGGGCTGAGAGGAGGCGAACTCGCCGCGAAGGCCCATGGAACCAACCCGGCGGACACGACGGACACCACGCGTGGAAACAGGTTCATACCCTGTACGACGTTCAGGGAGGCGATTTGTTACACAAAAAGTAATACCCTGATGATCTCCCAACGCCAAAGGCTGCCTGGAGAAAGTTTTGCCCACGTGATCCTGCGCGAGATTCCGGGGCCGCTCGAAACGGCCGGCGGCTTCCTCGATTGCCTCCCCGCCCAAGCGCCCGCGCGAATCGACCGTAAGGGTCTCGAGGCCCTGCGCCAGGGTCGGGCGCGCCGCTCCCCGCGGCAGCACGCCCGGCAGCATCTGGGCCGGGCGCACGTCGAGGTGGAGCGACTCATGGTCGAGCGCTTGCGGAGCCAGCCGGATCTGTCGCCGCACTCGACGGAATTCCTCTGCTGGTTGCATCGGCAATTCTATGAACGGCTGCCGGAGCACCTCCATTGGAGCAGGGATCGGAACGGGCGGAAGTACGAGGTCGAGCCGGGCGGGCTACGGGCCTTCGAGGTGGACGTGGGCGCCCACCAACCGCCGCACCACGCGGCCCTGCCCCGCGTGCTGGCCCGGTTCGCCGAGCCTTATGCCAGCGCGTCCATCCTGGCAACCGACCAGCTCGTAGCTTTGGCTCTGCCGCTCACCACCGCTTGACATGGATACACCCTTTTGCCGACGGCAACGGCCGCGTGGCTCGGCTCTATTGGAGGGCCAGATTGAACGGGGCCGGGTTGGCCAGATCGTGGGGTTAAGCGGCAGTTGGGCCCGGCGCATCATCCGCCTTGCCTTGCGCGAGGGACTGCTTGATTCCCCCAGCGAAAAAGGCCCGCTCTCACTGGTTTTTTCCTCCAAGACCGTGGAAAGCTACTTCCCCAACCTCTACCAAGACCTGCCCGTGGTCGCTCGTTCGGCGGCGACTGGCCGATACAACGAGACTCGACGCGGCAGCCACTGTGCGCTAGGCTCTGGTTGACAGGATGAATGCCAAACGCGCACTGGACGAACAGATCAAGCGATACCGCCGAATGACAGGTCAGGAGCGGCTGCGCCTGGCACTGGAGTTGCACGAACTGTCGTGCGAGGTGGCTCGAGAAGGCATCCGCCGCCAGAATCCAGGGGCCAGTGCTTTTGAGATCGAAGGCCTGCTGCGCAAACGGCTTGAACTGGCTCGGGGCGCATGACCGAGAGCGAATTGCTGGCGGATTGCCTGCGCCGGTTGAACCGCGTGGGTGTGGCGTATTACCTCACCGGGTCAATGGCCAGCAACTATTGGGGCGTCCCCCGTACGACCCATGACCTGGACTTCGTCGTGCAACTGCCCGCGTCCGCGGTGCCACGGATTGTCGAACAGTTCGGTGGCGAGTTTTATATTGAGGAGTCTGCGGTGCGCGCCGCCTATCGCCCGCCTCACCAATTCAATGCCATCGACACACGCTCCGGGCTGAAGGTGGATTTTTGGCTGCCAGGACCAGAGCCGTTCGATAGGGAAACGCTGCGGCGTCGCGTCAATGTCACGCTCCTCGGT
>JBJKSV010000518.1:0-4966 GCA_046703605.1 Limisphaerales bacterium | reverse complement strand
TTCCTCTGAGGCCCGGCGCGGCAGATTGCCTCGCACGATCCGGATCACGGTCGGATACAGGTATTCCACCAGCGAGCGGGCGGCATCCTGGTCCTGCTGGCGGACTCGCGCCAGGCAATCTGCGACATTCAGATCCAAGTCGTTTCTGATCATGACACGGCAGCCATTCACGCCGTTACAGAAGAACCATGAGAGTCCAAGCGGGTCAAGGAGCGAGCCAACGCGGTTACAAATCGAGGGGGGACCGTAACAAGGCGGAGACGTAACAGGCTGATGAGATGGGTTGGTTTGGGAATCGAGGCACGGCGGGCCAACCTGGTTGCCGGGATGGGTCTGTTATCTCGAGCCCGACCCCGAGCTTCCGGGAGAGCGGGCTCCAAGAGACCGCCTGAATCTAGCCGACCTTCCGGCTAAGACAACCGTTTTTGAGAAACGAAGCGGCGTCAGAACAACTTATCCATTACTTCAAGCAGCCATGCCAGCATAGCCAGAACGAGCGCCCATCCCTCCAGGCGGAACCCGTATATGAGGAGACAGAAAACCAATGGATAGCCCAGGTAGAAGACAAGAATGGCGGGCATGTATTTGGAGTAGTACCGCGCCGGCTCGGCGATGGCGGCGGTCGTTGTGAAATCCACAATGACCCAGGGGAGGACCGCAGTGAAGAAATACTTGAGCCAAGCATGCATGGCCTGGGGAGTCTACACTCGCCCTTTCCCCAACAAAACGCTTAACCTCGCGCTGGAAAGAAGGCGTTGGATTGTAATGGCTGGAGGGCCTCAACGTGGGCATAGTGCGGCTTGGCCTGCATGGAAAAGCCCACTGAGAATGCAACCACTCCGCAAGGTCCGGAGAAGATCCTGGCGGTGCTTGTCGGCAGCGCGGTGGATGCTTTCGTCAAGAGCATCCTGGTTACGGTATTTGGAAGCATTGCTCTCGGTTTGGCTGGCGGCATTTGGCAGGAGATGCCCCTTCTCCGCCTCCCGGCTTTCAACGAATCCCAAAGGCTCAACCAGCAACAGCGAGTAGCAGTGGCCCGCGCTCGGTCGCAAGCCGTCGATCCTTCTCGCCGACGAACCGACCGGCAACCTCGACTCCAAAAATGGTGAGGCGGTAATGGACCTGCAGGGCGAGCTTCTTCGCGAAGGCGCGACCATCTGCATGGTGACCCACGACCCTCGTTTCGCGCGCCATGCACAGCGCCAAGTGCATCTGTTTGACGGGCGGATCATTGAGGAGAGCTTTGCCAAGGCGGAAGTGGCGCCGACACTACCATAGCAGGTCATGCACGGACAGCATCCAATCCGCGGCCAATTAATGTAAGAACCGCTCAATGGAAAAGAACTTGCGGCTTTGGGGCTAAGCACTTCGAGGCTAGTGCTCTGGGTGCCGGACAGAAAAAATCAGCGAGGGGCGTGATGGTCGCATGACAGACTTGTCCAACTTTCAGGGAAAGTAAGGGGTTTGCGGGGTTCTGAACTGATTCCCGACTGTTATCCACGACGACACAATTCGTTGCGGATAGAATTGAACCCTGGTCTTCTGCGCAGGGTGCGGAGGGGGCAGCCGGACGACGGCCGGCGACGCTTGGGTCTGGAAATAAGCAGCGGTTTTGCCTACTATCACATCCGTGAAAACCTCGCTAAGATCTCGTATGGCGAACGAGCTGGTTGCTTTCGCTTGGTTACTGGCCCTTGGAGCTTCGGCCCAGCAGCCGGGAACGGTCTATCTGGTGATGGGTTCGGACACGGCGATCTGGAACGCCGGCTCGACGGTTGATGTCTATTCGCCTCACCCCCATTACAGCCAGAGTTCTTTCACGGATACGAACAGCCCCTCTTTTAAGGTTATGGACCCTGCCTGGCGCAGTCAGTTTAAGCATTCCTTTGGCCTGACCTTAAAATTCACCTGGTGGATGATGGGCGGCAATATCTATCGCGCGGCGGACAACCTCAACGTCCCGGAACCCAACACCATGACGCTGTATCTCATGAAGAAATACCATGGCGCCGCCATCCGGCAGTTTGGCGATGAGCTTTCCCTGCATTATCACACCTTTCTCTGGAGCGATTACAACGGCACCGGCCATTATTACTGGAACCAGTCGCGCACCTTTGCCGAATGCCGCGAGGATTTCGACGTCACCCTCGCCCAATACCTGCTGGATGAAGATGTATTTCCGGTCTCCTTCCGCAGCGGCTGGCATTATATGGACAACGACTGGCAGCAGTACCTCAACACGCTCCTGCCCTACTCGATGGACGATAATTACGGCGCCTATCTGCCCTGGTACACGAACTCCTTGGGGCCGGTCGGCGGGGTCGAGGATTGGTCCCATGCGCCTTCGGCCTTTGTTCCATTTCACCCTTCGACCAACGACTACCAGGTTCCGGGCGAGGGCGCGGGCTGGAATGTCCGCTGCATCAAAATGCCTGTCATGCGGCAGGAGGACATGGACCACCTCTTCACGCAGGCATCGAATGGCGTGGACCAGGTCGCCTGTCTCTGGGACCATCTGCCGGAGAATTTTGTGGCTAATGTGGAGCGTATCGCCGGATTCATCGCGGTGGCGGCCACCAATTTCCCAACGGTGCCGTTCCGTTATTGCACCGCCGTGGAAGCCATGCAACGGTGGCGGGGAACCACGAACTGGCCGCCGCCTCAAATTGATGTGCGGCAGGACATCCAGGGCCAGCAAGCCACTCTGACCATCCGCACCAGCACCGCCATCTTTCAGCCGCAACCCTTTGTCGCCTTGCGAGACTGTTTCGACCAGTACACCAACCTGACCGCCTTGTGCGAGGCATCCGGCTCCAATGCCTGGTCGCTCGCCCTGCCCATCCCGTTGAACCGGGTGGCCAAAGTAGGCATTGCCGTAACCGACCTGGCGGGCAACCTGGCAACCCGTATCATCCGCTATCTGCCCGATGACCTGTTTATAGACGATCTCGATCCTCAATTCTCCGAACTTCAGGGCGATTGGGTTTCAACTAACAATGCCTCCTGGGGCACCGACGCTCGCATCGCCCGTCTCAACTCGAACACGGTCGCCCAGGTCCAATGGTTACTTCCGATCTTGAGTCCGGGCGCATACAGCATTCTTGCTCAGGTGCCTCCCATCGAGAACGCCGGCTCCAATGCGGTGTTTGACCTCTCCGCCGGCGGTTCAACTCTGTGTTCCGTGTCCTTTGCGGCGCCCCTGCCGCCTGGCCAATGGATATACCTCTGCGCCACAAACCTGGACCCGGCGGTCACTAATCTCTTGCGGATGACCGTCAGCGGCACAAACCAGCCCGGCGCCTACGCCGTGGCGGACGTCGTCCGCGTCGTCCCGCTTGCCGACGCGGCCCCCGCGCTCTCGATTGAGTCCGCTGCCAGTCAGGTCGTTTTGCTCATCAGAGGGCAACCCGGGCAGACCTGCCAACTCCAGCGTGCGGACGGTCTGACTTCCGCTTGGACCCCTCTGGATACTCTGATTCTCCCTGGCGATGGCACTATTCAATATCAGGACAGGAGCCCGCCTTCCGGCATGGCTTACTACAGGACAGTGGTTGGGGGGCAATCCCATAGTCTTTGCATTTCTAGCGATCTTCAGGAACTCGGCGATTTCGGCTGGATAAACCCTGTCCCAGAATTGTAGGAGACGAGGTGACGAGTCTCCATTCTGTTGAAAAAGTCCAGGAAATTTGAGACTCATCACCTCGTCTCCTGCAATCAACCGGGGTTTTGGGACAGGCAGTTACTTCCTTGTACCGTTCTGATTGATAGGTATTTACGCTGGGAATGCGACGCTTCGCGGCAGTTACTGGATCCTTCGTGGAGAGGAAAGGCGCGTTTGATGGAAAAAGCGCGAGGGTCGAGTCTCCGGCCCGAAACCTGTGGGCATCCGAAAGGGGTTAACTCAGCCTGAGGACATGTCTCCAAGTCTCAGCACCAGCCCACACGGCTTGACACGGCTCGCGGAAGCCCATATTTGGTCCCTCCGCTGTGCAACCTGCTGAAGACAAGCCCGTTCCGATTCGCCCCCTGGCGCTGGCCCTGTTCGGGCTGATTGTCGCCTTCCACCTGTTCTGTGCGGGCATTGGCAGGCCGCTGATGCGTCCTCAACACCTCGGAACCGCTTTGGAATACGCGCGCGGCCCAATCAACCTGCTCCGCCCGGTCATCGTCGGCTTCAACGCCACCGGAACGCCCACGGCCCTGGAGTTCCCGATATGGCAGGCGGCGGTTGGGCTCGTGTTCAAAGCCACCGGCTCCACCTGGTACGGCTGGGCCAATATCGTGTCGCTGACCCTCTTTGCCACCGCGCTCTGGCCCCTGCTCGAGTTGGGCCGCGCTTATGTCGGGGAGCGCGCCGCATGGTGGGGCTTGGCCTTCTTCCTCGCCCAGCCCATCGTCGTGGAAATGGCCGGTGAGGTCGGCACAGACGGCTTTTGCCTGGTGGCGATGATTTGGTTTCTGTTCTTCACGGACAAGATGATACGCACGGGTCAGGCTTTGTGGTGGTTTCCAGCCACACTATTCGGCGCCATCACCGCCCTCTCCAAGGCGCCCTTTTTCATGGTGGCCGGCCTGTGCGGCATAGCCATGATCCTCGTCAGCGGCCCAAAGCGGTGGCGCCCTTGGGCGCTCCTGGCCAGTTCGGGCGCGGTGGCCTCAATCGCCTTCGCCCTCTGGTCAATTCACACCTCGGCTCTTGCCGCCCAGGCGGTCTATCCGTTCACCGAGCTGAGATTGTCCAAGAGCCGCTGGATCGTTGACTGGTTCTTCGGCGACATGCATGAGCGCCTGGACCCGGTTTCCTGGATACGGGGCGGTTGGCGGTTCCTGCACGGCACGTTGGGGAGCCTGCCGCTGATCGCCCTGCTGGTCGCCGCCCTGGCGCGCCCCGGAAGCAATCTGCCCAAGCTCTGGCTCGGAGCGATGTTCATAACGACGCTTGTCTTCACAAACCTCGTTCTCGCTC
>JBJKSV010000517.1:0-5730 GCA_046703605.1 Limisphaerales bacterium | reverse complement strand
TGGCTGCCGATCGGGGCTGCCTTTCTCCTGTGGCTAGCTCCCGCTCCGATCCTGGCCCAAGCCAATCCGCTGGACCAATGGACTTGGCGCAACCCCTTGCCAACGGGCAACGCCCTTATTGGTGTGGCCTATGGCAACGGCCGGTTCGTTGCGATCGGGAGTTGGGGCACGATCCTGACCTCCACAGATGGCGTCTCGTGGACGACGCACACCCCCGGAACGGACGCAGCCCTTTGGCGCGTGACCAACGGCGGCGGCCAGTTCGTGGCGGTCGGCGATGCAGGCGCGATTCTGACCTCCGTCGATGGTGTGTCATGGACTATAGCGCTGAGATAAGTTGAACCGGCTCTGCTGAGCTAAATTGAACCCGCGGCCCCGGCACTCGTGGCGGGTCTTTTCTTTTCCAAGTAGTCGGGCGCGAAGGCTGGGACGGTTTCTGTAGCGGAGTGGCTCTGCAAAAATCCCCGTCTGACCGGCTGGACACTTGGGTGCCAGTTCGGTAGGACGGGGACTTCAAGTATAACGGTAGCATCCTAAGCCAGAGCTTTGGCTGTTTGCAACCCGGATCGCAGAGCATTTTGAGTTTCGGCCCGACTGGTATCGGCAGGGCGCCGTGGTGGCCCTGGTGTTGGAATACTATGTGGTTCTGCGATCAGTGCTGCGGGCCAAACCCCATCTGCGCTGCTGTCGGACTCGCTGTCCGCACTGCGGCATTTTCTTTCTAACTCACCCGTGTAACCGGAAGCAGCGCGGTCGGATTCGGTGTCCCTTTGGTTGTCGGCCAGAGCATCGGCGGCGCAAGGCCCTTGGGCGCAGCACTGCCTATTACAGCGATCAGGAGGGAAAGGAGATTAAGAAAAAGCTCAATCAACGGCGCTGTCGCCTGCCGCCGCGCCAGGCCGGCCAAGCCCCCGTGACCGCGCCGCCTAAGCGTCCCCGGCAGCGGCCCAAGCCCAACGCCGTCAAGAAGCGCTCGGTCCGGCCCAACCCGGTGATCCTCCAGCACGTGCGGATGGTGGTCAGTTTGATTGAGGGTCGGCGGGTCAGCCGTCGGCAGGTGCTCTTGATGCTGGCCAAGATTTTGAGACAACACACCCTGACGCGGCGCCAGCCGATCGATCAGACTGTGCTCTGGCTCCACAAACACCCGCCCTGACCCGAAGGGGCGGCGCAAAGGAGCCATAAACATGACAAACGAAGTGGAACTGGCCAGTTTGGATCTGCGTTATGAGAGCTTTCGGCTTAAAGTGCCGGCCCTGGAGGAGCGGCTTTTGGCTTCGATCCTCCAGCGCGGCATCCAGGAGCCGCTGGAAGGGGTGGAGGTTCAGCAGGCCAAAGTGCTGCTCAACGGTTTCAAGCGGTATCGTTGCGCGCGTAAGCTGCGACTGGGCACCGTGCCGTATGGTTCGCTGGGTCAGGATGAGGCCGCGGCGATCCTGGAGTTGCTCAAGCTCTCGAATAACCGGAGCTTGAGCATCCTGGAACAGGCCGCGTTTATCGCCGAACTTAAAAACGTGCGCGGCCTCAACGTGGCGGAGATCGCCGCCGAGCTCTCCCGCAGCAAATCCTGGGTGACCATGCGCCTGGGACTTCTGGCCGAGATGAGTGCTCCGGTGCGCCAGAAGCTCTTCGCCGGCGCCTTCCCCGTTTACAGCTTCATGTATCTGATGCGTCAGTTCATGCGCATGAACGGGGTCAAGGCTGAAGAGATCGAGCAGTTTGTGCTGGCCACCAGCGGCCATGGTTTGAGCGTGCGTGAGGTGGAGCAACTGGCGCACGCCTTTTTCCGCGGGCCGGACTCCTTCCGGCAGGAGATCCTCAAAGGCAACCTGGCCTGGCCGCTGGAACGAATGCGGCAAGTGCCCCAAAGCCCGGATGGGTGCAGCGAGTTTGAACGGGTGCTCTTGGGGGATCTGGAACTGACTCAGAAGTATATGCAGCGGGTGATGGGCAAAAGCCAGGAACACGATAAGCTGACCAGCCGGGCTTTTCACGCCCAGTGTCATCTGTTGACGGCGGGCATCTTGAGCCGCTCGCGCGCCTTTCTGGACATCTTACGAGCACTCCATGATCACAACGGACAAGCGTAGGGCCATTTTCCTGCTGCACCAGGAAGGCATGGCCGAGCGGGAGATTGCCCGCAAACTCGGGGTCAGCCGGAACACGGTGCGGACCATTATCCGCCAGGGCGGCGAACGGCCCAGCCGTGTGCGCACCGACAAAAGGCGCCTGGACGAGGAGTTGTTGCGCCATCTCTATCACCAGTGTCAGGGCCGGATCGTGCGCGTGCAGGAAAAGCTGGTCGAGGAACACGGTATCGTGGTGTGCTACTCGACCCTCACGCAACTGCTCCGGGAACTGGGCATCGGCACAGCCCAAACCACCCGTTGCCAGCAGGTGCCCGACGAGCCGGGCCTGGAGATGCAGCACGACACCACGGTCTACCAGATCGAGCTGGCGGGACGGCGCACCAAGGTGGTGGCCAGCCTGATTTATCTGCGCTACAGCAAACGACGGTATCTGAGGTTTTATCGCACCTTTGATCGCTTCGCCATGAAGTGCTTCTTCCACCGGGCGCTCTGCTTTTGGGGTTACTGCGCCCGCCAGTGCATCATCGACAACACCAATCTGGCGCGGTTGCGCGGCACCGGCGCCCACGCCGTGATCCACCCGGAGATGGAGGCCTTCGCCCGGGAATACGGTTTTGTGTTTATCTGCCACGCCCTCAAGCATGCTAATCGAAAGGCGGGAAACGAGCGCAGCTTTTTCACAGCGGAAACCAACTTCCTGCCGGGGCGCACCTTTACGAGCTGGGAGGACCTCAACCAGCAGGCGCTGGACTGGTCCACGACCCGGATGGACCATAAACCTCAGGGCAAGGCGAAGTTAATCCCGGCCAAAGCCTTCGAGCACGAGTGTGCTTATCTTCTCCAGTTGCCGCCGCACCTGCCCGCCCCTTACCGCGACCATGGCCGTGGCACCGACCAATACGGCTTTGCCGCTTTCGAAGGTAATTATTACTGGGTGCCGGGCCTCAAACGCGAGGACGTCAAGCTCCTGGAATACGAGGATCAGCTCAAAATTTACCAGCACGGCCAATGCCTGGCCGAATATCCGCTGCCGCCCGACGGCCTGAAGAACCAGAAGTTCAGTCCGCCCGGTCAGCCGGCGCCCGCACACCAGCCTCACAATAGCAGGCGCGGGACCGAAACGGAGGAAAAACATCTGCGGGCGCTAGCCCCCGCCGTGAATGCTTACCTGGATTTTGTGCTCTCAACCAAAGGCATCCAGCGCCATCAGTTCATTCGGCGGCTGCTGGGCTTGAGCCGCCAGATGAGTGTCGAGTTGTTAAGCCAGAGCCTGGAGCGCGCTCACCGCTATCGCATCGCCAGTTTGGAAACCGTCGAACGCATCGCCTGGCTCTACCTCCAGCAGGGTGCTGGGCCGCTTCCGCCAGCCGAAGTCGACGCCGATTTTATGCAGCGTGCCGCTTACCAGGAGGGTTCGCTTACCGAACCGCCCGATCTGTCCATCTACCAAGACCCGCCCGCCGAGCCGCCAAACCAACCTGATGACAACCATGACTCCAGAACTGACTGAAACGCTCAAATATTTACGCCTGGGCGGACTGCTGGCCCATTGGGATGAGTATCTCAAAGTGGCCGCCGATAAGAACTTCTCCCATGCCCGCCTGCTGACTTATGCGCTGGAACAAGAGGTTCGGCTCAAACGCGAGAACGCCCGTTGCCTGCGGCTTAAACGCGCCCTCATTGCCGAACCGCTGCACCTGGAGACTTATCCCTTTGAGCGCCAGCCCAAGCTCAACAAGAAAAAGCTCATGTCGCTTTATGACTCCCTGGGCTACATGCGCGAACACCAGAACGTCATTTGGCTGGGCGGCACCGGTGTCGGCAAGACCGGATTAGCCACCGGCTTTCTCATCCACGCCATCGAAGCGGGCTACAGCGGCCGCTACGTGCTCTTCGCCGAACTGGTCGCCGAGCTTTACCGTTCCGTCGCCGATCACTCCGAGAGCCAGGTCCTCAAAAAGTATTTGAGCTTCGACTGTTTGCTCATCGACGAGATCGGCTACGTCGAGGTCGAACCCGTTCAGGTCGGGCTGTTCTTTACCCTGATGCACCAGCGGCATAAGAAAAAACCCACCCTGATCACTTCCAACCTCGGCTTTGCCGACTGGGGTTGCTTTCTCAAAAACGCCCACCAGACTGCCGCCCTCATTGACCGGCTCACCGAGAACAGCCACGTCATCAACATGAAGGGCTGCACGAGCATCCGTCATCCCCAGGCCGATGCCTGCTCATGACCTATTGGCAGCGACGAGGGCAAGCTCAGCGACTACGGGGTATTGCCTTGGAAACCGTGCTGCCCCTGTGCGGCGCTCGCCGCGACCGCCAGGACCCACGCAAGTGGCACACCCCGGAGGGCGTGCTCTCGGTCAATGGCCCCAAGTTCATGAACTGGAACTGCGGTCAGGGCGGGGGTGGCGCTATCGACCTGGTCATGCAGGTGCAGCATCTGGACTTCAAGGCCGCCGTGGATTGGTTGGCGGAGCACTTCCCGGGCGCAGTCCCTGAACTGGTCGTGGCGCCCACACGGCGGCTCTCGCCCCAACTGCCAGCCCCCGATCCCAGCAAGCTCCCGCGTGTCCGGCAATACCTGGTTCACCAGCGCGCCATTGCGCCGGCGTTGCTGGAGCCGCTCATCGAGTCCGGCACCCTGTATGCCGATGTCCGAGCCAATGCCGTCTTCTTACTCCTGGGAAAAGGAAACTCTCCAGTGGGCGCCGAACTACGCGGCACCACCGCACAGCATTGGCGTGGCTTGGCGCCGGGCTCCCAAAAAGACCTCGGCTGCTTTGCCGTTCCCGTTCCGCGTTCGATGAACCTCCCGAATGCCGCCAGCCCGATAATCCTTTGCGAGTCGGCCATCGACGCCCTCAGTTGTTTTGCCCTGCATCCCCACTGCCGCTGTCTTTCGACCGCCGGCGCCCGGCCCAATCCGCTTTGGCTCAAACCCCTGCTGGATCAGGCTGGCCCGATTTACTGTGGCTTCGATGCCGATCCCACCGGCGACCGCATGGCGGCTTCCATGATCGCTCTGCATCCGGCCGTCAAACGTCTCCGCCCTCCTGCTCACGACTGGAACGACGTGCTCCAGCACGAGCAAACCTGACGCTTGCACCAAGGTGGTGCTTCCGCCGAACTAACCCCTTACTACTTGGAATAAGAAGCACCTCCCGCTGCCCTGAACCAAAGGTTCAATTTAGCTCAGCAGAGCCGGTTCAACTTATCTCAGCGCTATAGGTCATGGATGACGCGAGTTTCTGGCACGTCTGAAGAACTCCTTGGCGTGGCCTACGGCAATGGGCGGTACGTCGCGGTCGGCTCTGACCCTAACCTTGTAAAGCCCGGCACGATTCAGACCTCCACAGATGGCGTCTCGTGGACCACGCGCGCCGCCGGGACTAATGAGAACCTTCTCGGCGTGGCGTACGGCAACGGGTAGTTCGTCGCGGTCGGCTACCCGGGCACGATACTGGCCTCCGCTGATGGCGTCTCATGGATGAACCGCACTTCCGGCACGGACGAGGGCCTTGTCGGCGTGGCCTATGGCAACGGGCAGTTCGTCGCGGTTGGCTGGGGCGGCACGATTCGCACATCCCCCGATGGTGGTTCATGGACAACGCGCGCCTCCGGGACGGACGTGTCC
>JBJKSV010000516.1:0-5545 GCA_046703605.1 Limisphaerales bacterium | reverse complement strand
GGGCGCCAACAACATCACTGTGGAGCTCGGCTCCTCTCATCACCAAGTGAGGGTCTATGATCCGACAACTGGCGCCGCCCCCATCCATGTCCTTGGCCACGCCCAATCCGTCCCGTTGAGCCTTAGTGGGCATGCCGTCGTGATCGAGTCGCGGTAGCATGTGCAAACGGCCCCCAGCTATTTGCAGATCTGACCAGGATTCAGGCGAGGCGCTTTTATCGCGCAGTAACGCTCCCATGACAGACGGAGATCAAAACGGGCCTCCGAGAGTGAATTGGCGAGTTGCTCCCCGACTTCCGAGACGAGCCTTTGGGATTGATGTGCCACTCCAGGAATTCTTTGACGCGGCGCTCTCAGCGCCATAGGCTCTGAAAATGACGGACAAGGAACTCAAACAATTGGTTGCAAGCCTGGCGGTGGCGCAACGGGAAACCGACCGGCAAATGAAGGAGACCGACCGGCGGTTGAAGAGAACCGAACGCTCCATCAGGGAACTGGGCAAGCAGGTTGGCGGCTTGGGCAACAAGTTTGGCAGTTTTAGCGACGGGATGGCGATCCCGTCATTGGTGGAGATTCTGGCCAAGCGGTATGGGGCCGACCAACTCATCGAGACCAAGTGGATTCGCAAGGGGGCGGATGAAATCGAGCTGGACCTGTTGGGGGCCACTAACGGCAAGGTCAAAACGGTCGTAGCGGCCGAGGTCAAGAGCGTGCTGAACGAGCGGGAATTGGAGAGGTTTCTCAGGAACCTGTCGCGGTTTTTCGAGTTCTTTCCTCAGTTCAAGGGCTACAAGCTCTACGGGGTGTTGGCAGCGGTGGAGAGCAGCAAAGAGATGGACCAGGCGGCGGTGGCGCAGGGAATAGGTGTGGCCCGGATGCATGGGGACATTTTCCGGCTCAAGGTGCCACCGGGCTTTCAGCCAAAGGATTTTGCGCCGCCGACACCCTCGAGCAGACGGTAAGGCTCCCATTTGCCGAGCAGGTCCACCCTTGTCCAGCCGTCCTCGGAGTGCTATCTTTTATTTCGCTGTGCATGGGTCGTTGTTTGTTATCGACTGGAAAAATCAATCGCCAACCTCGGGCGCTCGAATCGAATGCACGCACACGCCGATTCTGCTCCGTCCGCTTTTACCTAAAAGGCATGTTCCATACCAAACCTGACATTTGTCGTTTTCAGAACTCCACTAAACCGAGTCTGTTGCCGAAGGCGGCCGTTTACGCCGCCATGGCCCTCTTGCTCGGCGGCGCATGGACAGCCGGCGCCGCTGAGCCGCCCCGGCCCTTTGCCCATCCCGGCCGGATTCGCTACGATGGCCATTCGCTCATCATTGATGGCAAGCCGGTGTTCATCTATAGCGGCTCCTTCCATTATTACCGTTGTCCGAAAGCCCTGTGGCGCGAGCGATTCGAGAAGATACGCGCGGCTGGTTTCAACGCCGTGCAGACCTACGTCGCCTGGAACTGGAGCGAGCGGCAGATGCCTGCCAGCCTGGACGACTATTCCAAGATGCACCTTTCCGACCTGGACGATTGGCTGACCATGGCCGAACAGTTCGGGCTCTACACCATCGTGCGCCCCGGCCCATATATCTGCGCCGAATGGGACACCGGCGGTTTTCCGCAGTGGCTCTTGACCAAGAAACCCGCGGAGCCGCGCCGGAGCCGAATGTGGCTGCGCACCGATGATCCGGTCTTCCTGGCCTGGTGCCGCCACTGGTACAACGCCGTTTGCCCTATCATCGCGAAGCACCAGATCACCCGCAAAGCCCCGGGCCAGCCTGGCGTTATCCTCGTCCAATTGGAAAATGAGTATGACTACGCGGGCTTGCCCGCCCAGGTCATGATCAACCAGGTCAAGGCCCTGGCCCAGACCGCCCTCGACGACGGCATCGACGTGCCGCTGTTCACCTGCTGGACTCACCCGGGGCGCGGTTCTTCGGACCCGCTCCTGCGGCATGTGTTCGACTCGTGCAATTTTTACCCGCGCTGGAATGTCAACAGCATTCAAGGGAGCATCGAGCAGTTACGCCGCCAGCAGCCGGATGCGCCCTTGATGACGACCGAACTCCAGGGCGGCTGGTTCTCGCAGGTCGGCGGCAAACTCAGCGAGGACCAGGACGGCCTCAGCGCCTCTCAAATCAATAATCTCACCCTCTTCGCCATCCAGAACGGCGACACCCTCCTCAATTATTACATGCTCTTTGGCGGCAGCAATCCCGGCGACTGGGGCGCGCGCCGCATCACGACCACCTACGATTACGACGCACCCATCCGCGAATGGGGCGGCGTGGGTGCTCGCTACGAGCGGGTTTGGGCCCTGGGCCACATGCTGCGCCAGTACGGCGCTCAACTCGCCCGGGCCGTCGCGGTGCCTTGCAAGGTGAGCGGAACTCAATCCGATGTCACCGTCGCCGTGCGCCAGGCCCCCGATGGCAGCCGTTTCCTCTTCGTTCGCACATCACAGCACAACGAGCCCCGCTCCGGCACCGCCCATGTGAAGCTGGAACAGGGTGATTCCGGGGATCTCGTCTTCAACTACTCGCTTGAGCCGTTCGGCTCCAAGGTGCTTTACCTGGGGCCGGGCGTGGATGACGCCGCGCAAGGCCAATGGCTTCCCAAACCCGCCCCGCCCATCGAGCGCCCCGCCCATCTGCCCTCGTTTGTGGCCATAACTACCGCCAAGCGCCAGGCCGACCCAGGCCCTTCGCACTGGAGATCGCTCAAAGCGGGCGAGGACCTTGCCCAGGCCGCCATTTATGACAGCGGCTTCATCTTCTACAAGGCGGAGTTAGGCGATACGGCCAAAACCAATCTCATGGTCCAGTGCCCTGCGGGCGATGGGCTGCTGGGTGCGGTCGATGGACGCGTCATCCGGCCCGCGTCCAGCACTCAGAGTGGCTCCGTCTTTTCTCTGCCCGCGGGTGCGGACGACGTGCAATTGCTGTATGAAAACCTTGGCCACGCCAATGGCGGCGTCGCCATGGAAAACCCCTGTGGCGTCCTTTCCGCCCGCCTGCTTTCAGGCGCGCTGACTCCCGGCACACCCATTGCCAACTGGCGGATGCACGAGGTCGGCCGCAACCGGCGCTTGGCCGAAGTCAGGCCCGATTACAATGACGCCGACTGGACGCCAATTGCTGTCAACAAACTGGACGCAGACAGCCTCGCCTCCGGCCACACTGCCGTCTATCGCGCCTCTGTCGAGCTCACCCCGGCCCAACTGAAAGGCGGAAACTGGGACCTGAACTTCGGGCGAATTGACGACCGCGGATGGGTGTTCGTGAATGGACACCGAGTCGGCATGACCAGCGATTGGTCGCGGTCCTACTCCTTCGATGTTACTTCGCGCCTGCACCCAGGACGCAACGTCATCGCCGTCCTGGTGCGGAACGAGAACGGCGCCGGCGGCCTGGGCTTGCCCAGCCTCTCTGAGGAGCCGGCTGGCACACAGGGCGCATTGCGGGTGTCGTTTGGCCGTCCCGCCGGTGTCGAACAGCACTGGTGGAGGCCTGGCCTGGATGATTCCAGTTGGCAGACCGTTGGGATTGGCGGCGAGACCGGCTCACCGGATCACTCGCCCTTGCTCACGTGGTATCGGATGAAGTTCGAGCTCCCGTCGCCTCAACCCGGCGTCTGGGTGCCTTGGCACCTGAGTTTGCAGGCCGCCGGAAACGGCTTCCTCTATCTCAATGGCCATGCGCTTGGCCGTTACTGGGAGATAGGCCCGCAGCACGACTTCTTCCTGCCGGCATGCTGGTTGCACTTCGGCCCCGGCAAGGTGAACACGCTGGCAGTGAGCCTGCGGCCTGTGGACCGAGGCGTGGAGATCGGCTCCGCCATGATCGCGCCCTATGCCAACTCCGCCGAAGTGGTGAGCACCACCACCGAGTCGGGCGGCAGCGTAACGCGCTGATGATCGAGTTGGATTCCCGGCCCTGATTCCAGAACCATCTCATAATCGGCAGGACGTAGAGGAACGGCCTGGGCGTGAGGGGCCAGATTGCACACGACGGCAATCGGGGGGCGCTCGATGGCCAACCAGCGAGCCGTCTCATCGAAGCGGGTGTTGACCCGCTCCAGGCGTCCATCGCGAAGGGCGGGCTCACGCCGGCGGAGCTGAATCAGTTGGCGGTGCCAATCCAGCAGCTCTGTGTGAGGCGCTCGCGCCAGTTCCGACCAGTCCAGCTTCGAGCGTTGGAACGTCTCGGGCGCCTGGGGGTCGGGCACCTCCTCCGGGTTCCAGCCGAAGGCGGCGAATTCGTTGCGCCGTCCTTCGCGCACCGCCCGGGCGAGATCAGGCTCGGGATGGTCTGTAAAATACTGGAAAGGCGTAGTTGCGCCCCATTCTTCGCCCTGGAACAACATCGGCACGAATGGGGAGGTGAGAACGCACGCCGCGGCGATCTTCACTCGCCCGATGCTGACGAGTTGGCTCAGCCTCTCGCCTCGGGCCCGGTTGCCAACCTGGTCATGGTTTTGGGCGTAGCCGAGGAAATGGGGCCCGTCCAGGCCGGTCGGGGGACGCCCGTGGCGGCGCAGCCGATACTCCGAGTATTGGCCGTCGTACACATAAGCGTTGGAAAGCGCCTTGGCCAGATGGGCCAGGGTCCCGAAGTCCTCGTAGTATCCGGTGCTCTCTCCCGTGAGAACCGTATGCAGCGCGTGGTGAAAATCGTCGCTCCATTGGGCATCGAGACCAAAGCCGCCCCGCTCGGGCGGCCAGAGCAGGCGCGGGTCGTTGAGATCGCTTTCAGGAATCACCACGAGCGGGCGCTCCAGCCGGGCCGCCAACTGTCTGACCTCGGCGCCGAGTTGCTCCAAAAATGGCAGAGCCGAAGTGTCCAGGATGGCGTGGACGGCGTCGAGGCGCAGGCCATCGAAATGATAGTCCCGGAGCCACATCAGCGCGTTGTCGCAGAAGAAGCGGCGGACCTCGTTACTGTGGGCGCCGTCGAAGTTGATAGCGGCGCCCCAGGGTGTGTGGTAACGGCTGTTGAAATAGTACGGGGCGAATTGGGCCAGGTAGTTGCCAGAGGGGCCGAGATGGTTATAGACCACGTCGAGCAGCACCGCCAATCCGCGCTGATGGCAGGCGTTGACCAGGCGCTTGAGGCCCTCCGGCCCGCCATAAGCCGCGTGCGGCGCAAATAGGTCCACCCCATCGTAACCCCAGCCGTGATTGCCGGAGAAGGTGTTTACGGGCATCAGTTCCACGTGCGTGACGCCCAGGCGCGAGAGGTGATCGAGCTTTTCAATCGCTGCTTCGAAGGTGCCCTGCATCGTGAAGGTTCCAACGTGAAGCTCATAGATGACCGCCTCGGAAAGAGGCGGTTGGCGGAAGCCGCTGTCCTGCCACTCAAAGCTCTCGTGATCCACGATCCGCGAAAGGGCGTGAACCCCCTTTGGCTGCGAAGGCGAGCGCGGGTCCGGAAATGGCCCCGCGCCGTCCACCACAAACCCGTAATCAACGCCCGGACCGGCGGAGGCAACCTCCGCCCTCCACCAGCCTCCTTCGCTCGGTTCCATCGGGAAGCGAGCCTCACCG
>JBJKSV010000515.1:0-6693 GCA_046703605.1 Limisphaerales bacterium | reverse complement strand
CCGAGGGCAAAATCTCTGAGTTGGGGGGCCTGGCTGCCGACCAGCAGGCTGAGCATGTCTGGAGGCGTGCAGGCGACTTGGCCGATACGGGCTAAACCGGCGGCATTTAGGCGCACGGCGGTTTTAGGGCCAACGCCCGGGAGCCATTTGTTGGGGAGCGGGGACAAGAATTGTGCCTCGTGCCGGTGTGGGACAAACTGGAAGGCAGAGGGTTTTTTGAGCTTGGAGGCGATTTGGCTGACCAATTTGTTGCCGGCAATGCCTTCACTGACCGAGAGCCGGAGCGATTGCCGGATGGCGCAACGAATGGTTTCGGCGATGGAGACCGCCGGTTTGCGCACGCCGGTGAGGTCGAAATAGCCCTCGTCGATGGACCCGATCTCGACCTCCGGCGTGAAATCGTAGGCATAAGAAAACATCAGCCGGGAGAAGAGCTCGTATTTTTCGAAATCGCCCGGCAGGACGATTAGTTTCGGGCACAACCGCCGCGCCATGGCGGTGGGCATGGGGGTGTAAATGCCAAAGCGGCGCGCCGCGTAGGAGGCGGAGGCGATGATGCCCCGTTTCTCGCCGCCTACGGCAATCGGTTTGCCGCGCAATCGCGTATCCGCCGCCTCTTCCACCGAGGCGAAGAACGCGTCGGCGTCCAGATGGACAATCGAGCGTTGGAACGACGGGCACATACCGCAGAGTATTTTTTAACCACAAAGAACGCACAGAACACAAAGAGCCCAACGAGACAACCAAGGGCGCTGGCAGCCGTTGCTGCGCTTCTCTCTTTTGTGTCCTTTGCGCTCTTTGTGGTTAAATGGAGTGTATCGTTCTCGGCAGCATCATTTTCGTTTTCGGATGAGGGTGACCATGACACCTTGGATTTGCAGTTCCTCTTTGGGAATGAGATTGGGATAGCGCGGATTTTCGGCGCGCAAAAACGGTTTGCCCCGCTGCAGGAGATAGGTCTTGAGGGTGACCTCGCCATCAATCAAGGCGGCCACGACATCGCCCGGGCGGGGTTGGATGCCGTGCTCGATGACGACGAGGTCGCCGTCGAGGATGCCCCTGCCGACCATGGAATCGCCGCGGACTTTCAGGCCGAAGGTTCGCGCGGTGGGTTTGACGCCGAGGGTTTCCACGTCGATGAGGACGCAGCCCTCTTCCTCCTGGGCGCCTTCGGTGGGGAAACCGGCGGGGATAGCGCCGTAGATTGGAATCGACACCACCCTTGGCCGGGAGGCAGTCTTGGGGGCCTCCAGGCGGGTGGCCTGGAGCGTTCGGGCGCGTCCGGGCAGGCTGGTGAGGCAGCCCTTGTCGCGCAGGGCCTGGACATGGAGCCAGGCGGCGTTGGGGCTGCTGAAGCCGAAATGCTCGGCGATTTCGCGGATGGTGGGGGTGATGCCCGCGGCATCCTGCTTTTCCTGGATGAAGTTCAGGACATGAGTTTGTCGTTTCGAAAGGCCCTTCATACTGGACAGATGTTCATATAAAAAGGGAACTTTGTCAACCCCCCTATTAAGCAATTTGCGAGATTTGCGATTTGGATCGGAGTTAGCGGCGATGCAGTCGCAGGGATTTTAGCGGTAGGCGGTGGTTGAGTGATTGAGCGGGGCAACGAAACTGCTTGCTGAGGCGCTGGGTTAGAGCATAATGATCTGCGGTGAATGCGAGATTTTGGGCCAATGTAGCTCAGCGGTAGAGCAACGGTTTCGTAAACCGTCGGTCGGTGGTTCGATTCCACTCATTGGCTCCATATCGAAGTCTGAAGATCATTTTGGGAGAGCACTAATCCGGTGGCTTTTCGGAGGCGGAAGAACTGCTGGCCGGAGGAAATGGGCAAGGCAACCGAGAGGACGTTGGCATTAGTGGAAACCGATTCGGTCACAGGCGACCAGGTATGGCCGGGGTTGAGACTGGAAGTGGATTGGAGCTGGAAGCCCGCAGGGGTAGCAGGCCAGGAAAGGAGCAAGTCGCCATCGGTTCGAGCGATAGAGAGGGCGGGGGCGGACGGGGCTGGCGCGGTGAGCAATTCAATGACCTGGGTGGACCAGGCGCTGCGGCTGGAGGGGTATGCCTGGATGGTCCAAAAGTGGGTCGGGTCCGCCGGATCGACGGAAGTGGCACTATAATCGCCCCATCGGCTGGTGCGAGTGGAACCAGGGGCGTGATAACTGGCGGAGCCTGCTTTGAGGAGAGCCAGTGAACCGAAAGTGGTGACGCCGTTAACGGTCCGTCCCAGGGCGGCATAACAACTCACGTATGTGCTGATGCTGGAGCCGTTGCAGGCGATGACGACGGCGCCGTTGGTATTGGCCGCGATAGAGGGATAGAACAGGTCGAGGGTAGGATCGGTGATGGTGCCGGATTCGAGCAGCACATTATCCGCGGCCCGGACGCGAAACCATTGGATGGCGGCGAGGTTATTGACTTCGGTCGCATGCACCGCATACAAGACCCCGGCGACGCGATAAACCGCCCCGCCCATTCTCGAGTCGCCGTCGTCGAGGTTGTGCGAGGAATCCGGTTGGGTCGGATCGATGGGAGCGGTGTAGGGGGGCACTGAGAGAGTGGCGGGGTTGCTCAAGGAGGCGTTGGCGGCGCTGCCCGCGTTCGAGACATTCCAGGCGATGAGCGTCGTATCCGTTTCGAGTTGGCCGGTGAAGTCGTTGACGCCTAATCCACCCAACCCGAGCACGCTGCCTCCCGATGAGCCGTCCACGCAGATGGCGGGTTGGAGGATGTGGCCGCGAGTGGTGTAGCTCATCACGCCGAACCAGGTGCGTCCGGAGGTGCTTGGCGGCGAGGCCAGCAGTTCGGTCTTTGGAATTGAGAAAAGGGTCGGGCCCGCCGGGCTGCCATTGACGTCGAACATGTCGCCGGAGATATAGACGGCTTGGGAGTCCAGGCCCATGGTGGGAAAGTCGGCGAAGGCCGTGCCGCCTGGGTCGCTTGGAATGGCTACCGCGCTCCAGGCGGCGGCGGGGTCCAATCCGGCGGAAACCGCCAGGAGAAAGACATTTGTGTTGCTCCGGCCGCTGGGGTCGAAATCGACCTGCACCGCAAACCAGCGTTGCGTCGGGATGTCGAAAATGATACGTGGATCGGTCACCTCCCAGCCATTGGGGATGGTGATTCCGGCCTGGTTCCAGAACGCGGTGTCGGTGATGGTCAGGCGTTCTGTGCCGTCGCTCTTGCTAAAAACGGCATAGCGCCCGTTGATGAACTCGACGTAGTCGCTTGGGCCGACCGTCCCGTCGCTGTCTGGCGGTGTTGCCGAGGAGTCAATGCCATAGGTGCTGGCGGTGAAACTCTGTCCGACCTGGAAGGTGGAGGTTAGCTGCGCGCGCGACGTGATGCTCGCGGCTAGGAGGAGTTGGGTGGCAAAGAGGCCTTCAATTAATTTTGTACGCATGGAACCCTGATTGATTGCGCCAGGTCTGATCCCTGTTTGCGCCGTCGCGCTCCGAAACGCGAAACCTATACTGCCCAAAGAGGCCGTCCGCCAGTAGGGAAAACCCGCCTTGGGGCAGGAGTTGGGAGCATGTCAGGGCCGGCGTGTGCGAAATTGCTTGCTATCCTCCAGGAATGGTACATCTTACAGGCGTCTGACAGGTAGCTTGTAGCTTCCACCACATGGTAAATCCTCAGGTGAACTCCGTTCAGTGATGATTTGAAACCCGATGACCGGGAACAGTATTGGAGATAACAGGGTAAACTAAAGACAATCGTATCATCACATGAACACAAAATTATTTGTTGGAAATCTCTCTTTCAACACCACCGAGAACGACCTGCAGGATGCCTTCGCGGCGCATGGCGTGGTCACCGAGGCCAACCTCATGACCGACCGCACGACCGGACGCCCTCGGGGCTTCGCTTTCGTCACGATGGCCTCGGCTGAAGAGGCGCAGAAAGCCATTGAGGCCATGAACGGCGCCAATCTTGATGGCCGCAACCTCACGGTCAACGAGGCTCGTCCCAAGGAGGAGCGGGCTGGCGGCGGCTTCCGCGGCGGACCTGGCCGTGGCGCCCATGCGGGTTACGGCCGGCGTTAACTGACCCATGAAAGAAACGCCTGTCCAAATCGAAGGCACCGTTCACACTGTCCTGCCCGGAACGATGTTCCGCGTCCAACTGGACAACAAACACGTGGTTCTCGCCGTTATTTCGGGCAAGATGCGCAAGCGCTGGGTGCGCCTGACCGTCGGGGACCGCGTCAAAATGGAAATGTCGCCCTACGATCTGGACAAGGCCCGAATCGTCTGGCGCCTGAAATAGGCTCAAGTTCATGGCAACATCTGTTACCGAGCGCATCGCGCCGGCCCCAGGCCCGCCAGCAACGGCCGCGCCGCGCCCGTGGAAAATGGCGGTGACGCCGTACCAACAGGCATCAGTTTGGAGGGGCGGTTGGCAACTCCTTAACACGCTGGTGCCTTACGGTGCGCTTTGGTACCTGATGAGCCGAAGTCTTGCCGTCTCCATTTGGCTGACGGCGCCACTTGCGCTTGTGGCCGGGGGCTTCCTCGTCCGCATTTTTATCATCTTTCACGACTGCACTCACGGTTCGTTCTTCAAATCCCGCATGGCCAACGAATGGGTCGGTTGCCTGACGGGCCTGCTCTGCTTCACCGCCTTCCATCGCTGGCGCTATGAACACTCCATCCACCACGCCAGCGCGGGCGACCTCGACCGGCGCGGCACGGGCGACGTTTGGACCATGACCGTGCAGGAGTATCTCGAAGCTTCTCGTTGGAAACGGCGTGCCTACCGCCTGGCTCGCAACCCCCTCGTCCTGTTCATAGTGGCGCCGCTTGTTTTGTTCCTGGTCTTGGAGCGGCTCCCGACCGGCAAAGCTGGAAGGCGCAAACGACTCTCGGTCTATGCCACGAACGTGGCCCTGGCCTTCATGGTAGCCGGGCTGGGTTGGGTGTTTGGCTGGACGATCTACCTGCCCTTACAGTTGGCGGTCGTTATGGTTGCCAGTTCCGCGGGCGTCTGGCTGTTTTACGTGCAGCACCAGTTTGAAGACGTTTATTGGGAACGCGGCGAAGACTGGGACTACGAAAAGGCAGCCCTGCAGGGCAGCTCGTACTACAAACTGCCGCGCGTGCTCCAGTGGTTTTCCGGCAACATTGGCTTCCATCATATCCACCACCTCAGCCCCCAGATCCCCAACTACCATTTGGAGAAATGCCATCGCTCCGAACCTCTCTTCCAGACTGTCAAGCCAGTGACGCTGCTTTCCAGTCTCAAATCCTTCAGGTTCCGGCTTTGGGATGAGCGACGGCGAAAAATGGTGGGCTACCCTTCATCCCAGCGGCCAGCCCGCTGAGGGCAACGCGCATCGCTTCATCGCCGGAGATGTCGCGCGGCACTTTCACACCGTCAGCGCCGGGCCTTGTGCTGTCTCATCCTGCGCTCAGCCGGCCTGGATTGCACGCTGACCGGAGAACGGGCGAATGTTAAGAAAGTGGTGGCTGGGGGCGGAATTGAACCGCCGACACAAGGATTTTCAGTCCTCTGCTCTACCAACTGAGCTACCCAGCCGGGTTTTGAAACACCAAGACTTCTGGCGGCGGACCTTCCCTAGGTCAGATATGCCCCGCCGCACGATGCGAATATAATAGTTCAAGGAGTCTGTAAGCGGCAAGCTCTAAAAAGCAGCATAAAGGAAGGTGTGCGCTGGCCCGAATATTTGATGCCAGGGACAAGACCGCAGCGTTCTGCGGTATTGCGGCGCGCGGAGGACTGCGCGCCCTGCCCGCGTATATATTCGGGCTAACGTGAGGGCTGAGCGCCGGAAGAAGAGCGGGAGCCGCTTTTTATGAGCAGACCCAGGCGCACCGGTCCGAGCAAGCCGGACTCCATCAAAGGCGTGTCCCTGGTCAGTTTGCGGATATTGGTTTTAGTGAACCGCTCCGCGGGGGGCAGGAATTGGTCGCCAATGATTCGGTTGGGCCAGAAATTGACCACTTCGATTTCGAGGTCGTTTTCGCCCGGCTTTACAGCCTGGCTGATATGGACGCGAAAGGGCGGCGACCACGTAATACCGCAGGATTTGCCGTTAAGCCTGACCTCCGCCAGTTCACGCACATCGCCCAAATCCAGCGCCAGCGTTTTGGCGCCGGCTTCCTCGGCAAGGCCGGCCGGCAGGTTGAATGTTCGCCGGTAAGTCGCGGTGCCGGAATAATATTTAATGCCGGGTTCCGCCCGGGCGGTCCAGCTTACCAGGCTATCGAACCTGGCCTTGGCCGGTCCTCCCCACCTGGGATCAAACGCCACCTGCCAAGGCCCCTCAATGCGCAGCCTGGGGACGAAAGTGGCGCCGTTTTGCGCAGCCACCGCCGGATGGTTTGATGCCGGCGAGCGGAACACGACAAACCAGGAACCGCAGGGAGGGAAATCGAGAGGCACCGCGGTGCGGCCATCCTCCTCCCGGTAGGCGCGGGCAAACTCGTGCTGGCCGGGCACGCCCATGGCCTTTGGGGAGCAGACAAAGGCATGCCACACGAGGCGGTTGAGCCCTTCGCAGCAGGCCTTGTCGAAGGCGGGCTTGAGATTGCACCAGAGGCGCGATTGCCAATGCGGCCCCATGCTGGTGAAGCCCTCAGCCAGAACCAGCCGATGGCCGTAGGTGTGGGCGGCGGAGGCCGGCTGCTTGACGAAGAACCGGTTGGCATCTCCGATGCGATGCCGCCA
>JBJKSV010000514.1:0-3481 GCA_046703605.1 Limisphaerales bacterium | reverse complement strand
GTGGCTGTGCTGATGGCCTTCATCATTATGTATAGACAGGGCATCAGCGCCAACATCATGTCTCTGGGCGGGATTGCCATCGCCATCGGCGCCATGGTTGATGCGGCCATAGTCATGATCGAGAACGCCCACAAACACCTCGAACACGACCAGGGCAAGAAACCGCATTGGGACATCATCCGCGATGCGGCGGTCGAGGTGGGCCCGACGCTGTTCTACTCGCTCCTGGTCATCACAGTGTCTTTCCTGCCGGTGTTCACGCTCCAGGCCCAGGAGGGGCGCCTGTTCAAACCGCTGGCCTTTACCAAGACCTACTCGATGGCCGATGCGGCCATCCTCTCCATTACCCTGGCCCCCATCCTCATGGGCTGGTTTATCCGGGGCAAGATCCCCAAGGAAGAAAAAAACCCGCTCAACCGCCTGCTCATCTGGCTCTACCATCCGGTGGTCGGTTGGGCTATCAGATGGCGCTGGCTGGTGATTAGCGCTGCCGCCGCCGCAGTGGTCTGGGTTTTCCTGCCCTGGAACAGGCTGGTCAAGGACCTGCTGCCCCAAGGCCGCGCCGAGCAGATCGCCTTGAAAGCGGGCAAGCTGTTCCCATATCAGAACCTCGGTTCCGAGTTCATGCCCCCGCTCTACGAAGGCGACCTTCTGTATATGCCCACCACCTTCCCGGGCATCTCCATCACCAAAGCCCGCGAACTGCTCCAGCAGACCGACAAAATCATCAAAACTTTCCCGGAGGTAAAGCACGTCTTCGGCAAGGTGGGCCGTGCGGAGACCGCCACCGACCCGGCGCCGCTCTCGATGATTGAGGCCACTATCATGCTCAAGCCGGAGGACCAATGGCCCGCTCTCGATATCAAAGATGCCGATGGCAAGGTCATTGCCCATCGCCGGCGCACCCCCGACGAACTCAAGGCCGCGATGGATAAAGCCATTCATTTCCCGGGCGTGGCCAATGCCTGGACCATGCCCATCAAAACCCGCATCGACATGCTCTCCACCGGCATCAAAACGCCGGTGGGCATCAAGGTCGCCGGGCCGGACCTGAACACCTTGCAGCGGATTGGCGAGCAAATCGAAGCGGTCGTGCGCCAGGTGCCGCACACCACCAGTGTCTATGCCGAACGCGTGATGGGCGGCAAATACGTCAACATTGACATCAACCGGGACGCCATCGCCCGGTACGGCTTAACCATTGGCGACGTGCAGGACGTGCTCTCGGCAGCCCTGGGTGGCATGACCATCACCACGACGGTCGAAGGGCTGGAGCGCTACACCATCAACTTGCGCTACAGCGAGGATTACCGAGATAACCTCCAGGCCCTGCGCGACCAGGTCGTCATCCCCACGCCCACCGGGGCCCAGGTGCCCCTGGGCGAGTTGGCCACGCTCAAGGTGGTCGATGGCCCGGCCAGCATTAAGAGCGAGGGGGCGGTGCCCAACGCCTGGATTTACATAGACATCGGTGGCATCGATGTCGGCACTTATGTTCACCACGCCCAAGCGGCCGTCAACAAAGCTATCGCCGACGGTTCCATCCAGATGCCCAGCGGCTATAATCTTTACTGGAGCGGCCAGTACGAATACATGCAGCGGGCCAGCAAGCGGTTGATGGTAGTCGTGCCCTTCACGCTCCTGATCATTACCCTCATCATCTACCTGAACACCCGCTCGCCTGTGAAAACTGCCATTGTGCTTCTGGCGGTTCCTTTCTCGCTCGTCGGCTCCATCTGGATGCTCTACGGCCTCCACTACAACCTGAGTGTGGCCGTCTGGATCGGATTAATCGCCTTGGCCGGTATCAGTGCCGAGACTGGCGTGGTCATGCTGCTCTACTTGGAGTTGGCCTTCGAGGAATGGACTCGCAGAGGTCAGATGTCCTCCCTGGCCGGCTTACGCGACGCCATTTATCACGGCGCGCTCAAGCGCGTCCGGCCCAAGGCCATGACGGCTGCGGTGATCATTGCCGGCCTGCTGCCAATTATGTGGAGCAACGGCTCGGGTGCCGACGTGATGAAACGCATCGCCACGCCGATGATCGGTGGCGTGGTCACCTCGGTCATCATGGAGTTGGTGGTCTTCCCCGCCCTTTATTACCTGTGGCGCGCGCGGGCCGTTCGGCGCGAAGACGGCCTGCCGCCCGAAGCCGTAGCCGCCCCGGAACCGGAGCAGGCGACTTGAGTCGTCCATTTCCCACACCCAGCGTCGCGCAAGCCGCGAATTGAGGACTTGCGTTTGCCGGTGACCTTCCTGTATGTTGCGGACAATGTTGATGCTGTGGCTGGGGTTTTGCGTTGTCGGGGCTGGCGAATTCGATTACAATTCATCGTGCGGCAGCTCTTTAGTGCAAACCTTGGTAAACGGTTAGTGTCAAGCCAGCAAGACTATGGCAACTGCTTGGCAATCAACGATGCCCGCGTGGCGGAATTGGCAGACGCGCTAGATTCAGGTTCTAGTGAGTAACATCGTACAGGTTCAAGTCCTGTCGCGGGCACCACGCCGCGAAAGATAGCCGTCCCAACGCGGACGGTTGTTTTTTTGTCCTATTCCCGATGTGCTTCGAAAGGCACATCCATGGGCAGTGGAATTAACCGCGAACGGGCGTTTCCGGTCGCTGCCAAGCGGGGTTCGGTTGAGGTCATTTCTCCTCAGGGAGGTCCATCGCGATCACCCGAAGGTGCTTCCGTTCCAACCCCAGCAGCCGGCTTCCACGTTGGTGAAATTCAGGTAAACCCGGCTGGGTGCAATCCCGAGGAAATCCTCGAGCAACTTGCAGATCTGCTGCGAGAGCTTGCGGTTGTCCCGCCTTTCTTCATAGATCTACCTTTCTCACTGAACATGTCAAACATCCGCAGCCACCGCCAAGGTTTGAGGTTCGGGCATCAAAACTCCGGCGGCCTGCTCGGTGGCCTGACAGCATGGCTAAGTACCAAAAAGCCCGATTGGATGTCAACAGAGATCCGAAAGTACAAACATGCGTGGCATTCACAGTATGCAATGCTTATGCGATATCCGCGTCCCGCCACGATTGAGCCCCGAATCAACATTCCTGCCAGACGGTATGGGGACTTGCCCTTCAAGTACCTGAAGGCCAAGACGGGGCGCCGCTCATCCCGTCCATATCAGCTAAACTGCCTGAGTTCCTGAGCCCAAAACTGAACCACGGTTTGCGAAGCTCCTTGGGCGCCTTGGGCAGAGCACATTTGCCCTCCAGGGGGGTCGTGTTATGTTGAGGGCGATTCCAAAGGTCTAATGCCTGACATCTGATTAGAAGCCGATACGTGAGGGATAAAACAGCCTATGCCAACTGCTCCCCCAACACCCGGGAATTTGGAGAAGATCCGACGATTTGTCGTGCTCATGCTTGAAAACAGATCCTTTGATCATCTGCTTGGCTTCCTTAAGGCGGAGAATTCGAAGGTAACGGGCTTGAACGGCGATGAGTTCAACCGCCGGGATCCGAACTCCTCCGACA
>JBJKSV010000513.1:0-5663 GCA_046703605.1 Limisphaerales bacterium | reverse complement strand
GTGTGCGCGGCTACCGCGAAGGCGAGGTCTTTGGCGACAGCGGCTGGCATGTTTCCTTGGAGCAGGAGACTCCGTCGCGCCTGGTGGGCTTTCTGCCAGGGGGCGTTCCTCTGTCCATTCGCGGCTCGATTTACATGGACTGTGCCGAGACATATTTGCTGGATGCCCAAAGCCGTCCGGAAAGGGTGGCGTTGTGGGGAACGGGGGTTGGAGGAATCCTCTCGGTCGGGCCGTACTGGGAATCGCGGGTGCTATTCTCGGTGCCGCTGTTGGATGCCGGCACGACGAGGGCCTGTCAACCGTATTTTAATTTCATTCTGACGGCACAGTTTTAACCAACGGCACTCATGATTTGCGTGCGATTTGCGATCTGCGATTTGGGAAACCGTAAACCACGGAATACGCGGAACACACGGAAAGAGGGATGGCCGAGGAACGGGCGGGGGGTCTGCAATTTGCGATTTGCGATTTGCGATTGGAGGGCGGTGCGCCCAGCCGGAGCCGCGGTCCCGCCCCGGAGGGGCATCCGGACAATAGCCCAGCGTTTCGAACGCTGGGATCCTCTGGTGATAGCCCTTCTGGTTTCGTGCCTCGGCTTGTCTCTGGCGCAAGCTAATCCCAAGGGGGGTACCGTGGCCCAAGGCAGCGCTTTCTTTAGCACCTCTGGCGCGCAACTGACCGTCTCGACTTCTGGCCAGGCGTTCATCAATTGGCAGAGCTTCAATATCGGAGCGGGGGAGACGACGACTTTCGTTCAGCCATCCTCGTCTTCACTGGTATGGAACCAGATCAACGACCCCAACCCCTCCCAGATTCTCGGCACACTCAACGCCAACGGCTACATCGTGCTCCAGAATCCATCCGGATTCTATATCGGTGGCCAGGCGGCGATCAGCACCCATGGCCTTGTCATGACGACCGCCCCGGTTCAATTCCCCAGCCTCTTGAGCGGTGGGGCTTGGGAATTCGATGCCCCGCCACCTATGGCCAGAATCGTCAACTATGGGCGGATCAACGTTGCGGGGGGCGCGCCGCTGTTCCTGATAGCGAGTGATATCGAGAACAACGGGACACTCTCAGACCCCGGGGGCAGGATCGGCCTCTACGCCGGGGAAAAGGTATTGGTCTCTACCAGCCCGGATGGGCGGGGGTTGAGCGCCGAGGTCACACTCCCCAAGGGCTCCATCGATAATAACGGAAGAGTGATTGCCGATGGCGGCAGCATTGCGCTCCAGGCCCAAGTGGTCAATCAAGGGGGATTGGTTCAGGCCAATTCCGCCCGCGAGGTGAACGGCACGATTGAACTGGTCGCCAGCCAGAGCCTGAACCTGGGCGCCGCCTCCTCGATTGCGGCTCATGGCGACAGCCAAAGCGCAAGCTCCGGCGGGAGCGTTGTACTCAAGTCCGGCAATACCTTTTCGGATCAGGCAGGTTCCGTCGTTGATGTCTCCGGCGGCGCCCAGGGCGGCAATGGCGGTGAGGTGGAGATTTCGGCTCGGGAGGTCAGCTCAATTCACTCGACGGTTGATGGGCACGCGAGAGCGGGCTTTGCCGGGGCCGTCCTTGCCCTGGACCCCGACGATCTCACACTCGACCAGGCGTTCGTGGGTTCATTGAACAACCAAATCACCGGCGGTGGCCTCTCCGATCTCAGCCTCCAGGCCGACCACAATATCGACCTGTCCACTCTCTGGACGATAGGCGATGCCGGCTCGCCTGCCACATTGAGCTTGTCGGCCGGCAACAACGTCACATTGGAGAATGGCTCTGGCATTAGCGCCGGCAAGAATTGGAGCCTGGAGCTGAACGCGGGCACATCGTTGCCTTCCGGAACCACCCCGAATGGGGGCCAGGACGGCATCTACCTGAACGGCAACGCTTACCTCCAGACCCAGAACGGCGATATCCACCTCAACGCCGCGAATGAAGTGCAGGTTGGATGGTCGGGCCACAGTAGCAGCAAGGGCGCCGCCAATCCTGGCACGGGCCGCGTCATTACCACCGGCGGGGGAAGCATTCAGGTCAGCACGACTTACGGGGATGTCAATTCGGGCAGTGATACATCCGGGTTCAATTACCTCAAGAACGCGCCCTTTTATACTCCCTTCTCTGTCAATCCGTTCACGGGGGCAATTGGCAGCGCCACCGCCCTTGGTGGCATCAGCACCGCCGCCGGCGGGGACGTGAGCATCAGCGCGGGCGGCGACATTGTGAGCTATCTGCCTGTGGGCAGCCCCAATAATCCCGCCTCCACCCCTCCGGGCGACCCGGGGACTGGGGCTTTTGGGGCAGAACCGGGGAACGTCTCGATTGAGGCCAAGGGCAGCGTTTATGGACATTACGTGGAGGTCAATGGGCAGGGAACGATTGCCGCGGGCAAGGACGCTGGCGGCCCTGACAACAACCTGGCCTTAAGCCTGATCAAAGGGAGTTGGAGCGTGGATGCCCCCAACGGCGACATCTACCTGCAAGAGGCGCGGAACCCGAACGGCGTCTTCAACACTCAAGGTGGTCTGAGCAGTGCCGGCTACCACCTCTTCGATTACGATGCCCTGGCCTCCCTGGACCTGACCGCTGGCAACGCCGTCTATCTGACCGGGCAGAACCTGCCTCGGCCTGCCAACGATGTGCCCATACTCTTGCCTCCGAGCTTAACCATCTCTGCCGGCGCCGGTGGAATCCTCCTGGATGCCAGCATGACCTTGTTCCCGTCCGCGGAGGGCAATCTCGACATTGCGACGAGCGCCGGTGGAGACTTTGCGGGTGCCAATAACGCGAGCTTGGTCATGTCCGACAGCGCCCGGAACCGCTGGATGCCTCCCGAATCGGCGCCGCCCGGTCCCAAGCCCTTCAGCCCGACCGATCATGGCTCGGTCCCGGCTGAGCTGAACAATTCCGATCCGGCAGTCATCAACATCTCCGGAACCATGGAAAACGTCATCCTTCAGACCTCCAAGAAGACCGAGATAACGGTTGGGGGTGACCTGATCGATTGCAGTTTCTCAGGCCAAAACCTCCGTGCGGATGATGTTACCTCGATCAACGTCGCCGGGCGGATCTACAACGAGGGGTCCTTTAATTGGGTCTATCTTTCCCAGCCAATCCAAAACGTGCCGCTGACGGACTTGCCTCCAAATACGATAGTCAACTGGCAGACAGCGTTGAGCCTGGCAGTTGACCCGGCCAAGATCGCCACCCTGACTATCCCTGCCAGCGTCGATTCCTCTCAGTACGCCGGCTACGTGAACCAGGTTCTCCTCTTCGGCAACTCGCTCCAATCCAGCTTCGCCTATAATCCCACGACCCAGAGACTCACGTTCGTCGGTTCCATGTCACCCACCGTCCGGGCCGCCCTCGACCAACCGCTAACTCTTCTGCGCTATGATGCCAATGGCCAGCCGATGGTGGACCCGAATGGGCATTTTATGACCGACACCATTACCTGGGTTCCCTCCGGCGCCATTGATGAACTCTACCAAGCCAGCCAGGGCGCGCCCTCGCTGGGCAATTCCGGCGGCGGTTATGTGGTCGGAGGCACGGGTGAATTTGATGTGCAGGCCGGCTCCATTTCGCTGGGCAATGCTTACGGCATCATCTCGCTCGGCAATGGCGCGTTGCTGGGCCGGGACTACTCCTTTCTGACTCCCTACATCGGCGGAGGCGCCAGCATCAAGGTCACTTCGGAAGGCGACCTCAACATGCCCAGCTCTACGATCGCCGCGCTGGGCGGGGGAAGTGTGACCGTGTCGAGCGTCAATGGCGCAATGGATCTGGGTTCGCAGGAATTGGTCGATTTTGAAGGGCAGATCATGAAAGCGGACAACCTGGGCCTGGGCATTTATACGTCAGGCGGGGGCGATGTGAACGTGAGTGCTCTGGGCGATATCAATGTCGATAGTTCGCGGATAGCGACATTCAACGGCGGAAAGGTCGATGTCCAGTCGGCTCAAGGCAATGTTAATGCCGGGAGCGGCGGCAAAGTTTCCATCCCGATCAATGTCTTTTCAGCGCGCTATCCCAACCCGAACACGCCCTTTGAATATGTGTACGCCAACGGGATTGTCGCGGAGACGTTGGTGAGCGCAGGCCAAATTCCCGACAGCGCAGCCCTCCCCGGCGACATCACGATTCAAACGCTCAGAGGCGACATTCTTGCCAGCCAGGGAGGCATCTTGCAGGAGGCGCTCAACGGGAACCTCTCTTCAGGGCCAACGGTGACTCTGGTTGCCGGCACGGCACCCTCGGAAAGCTCGACCGGTTACCCTGGCAATATCGACCTGGGCAACTCCGGCGTCATCGGTGGGACGGTCAACCTCAAGGCCAATGGCAACATCACGGGCCTGGTTGTTTCCCGTCAGAATTCAACCGTGCAAGCGGCCCAGAGTTTCAGCGGCACGGTGCTCTCCGGGGGCAGCGCCAATCTCTCGGCGGGTGGAACGGTCTCTGGCGCCGTCATCGGCATTGGGGGTGTGAACGCCACCGGAGGCGGAGGCGTGTCGGCAACCTTGCTGGGCCAAAACGTGTCCGTCAATGGTGGCGCGGCTCAATCCACCCTCGGCACGACCGCGGCCCCTACCGCCGCCAGCCAGGCAGCCGCGCAACAGTCCAGCAGCGATACGGCCCAGCAAGTCGCCAGCAATCCTACGGATACGGGCGATGAGAAAAAGAAGAAGAAAGCGCCGCCGCTGCTCCGCCGAATCAAGCGCGTTACCATCATTTTCCCAAAGCCCGGCTGAATCCATGCACACAACCTTGGGAGACCACGTCCTCTGTTGGCCGACATCAAGACACCGAGGGCCCGCCGCCCTCGACCCCGGCACCTGGAAAGCCGACGGCTGCCAGGACAGGCTCCACGACCTCCGCATCGCCGAAGAAAAACTCAACCTCAGGTAACCGCCGTCACCTATAGGTCCCTTATGGAGACCCACAGTCACCCATAGTCACCAAGAATGCGCTCCTGCCAGAGCACACCCGCGTGGAGTCTCAGCCCGCCTGCGGCGACTGCGCCCTCGTCCACCGCACTGAGCGAAGGTCTCTGCGCGTTCACGGATGGCCTGACAGATGCGTTGACACCATTGGGGTGTTTGATAAATTCGGCGAATCGTTTCTGAGGAATTCTCCCGCGAAACCTGACTATTGAGAATCACTTATGCCAAAAGCAGCGAAATACGTTTATTTATTTGGAAACAAGAAGGCTGATGGCAACGGGGGCATGAAACCGTTGCTGGGTGGCAAAGGCGCCAACCTAGCCGAAATGAGCCGCATCGGCCTGCCCGTCCCTCCCGGTTTTACCATCACCACCGAGGTCTGCACCTATTATTACGAGCACAAGAAGAGCTACCCCAAGGAGCACGAGCCGATGGTCCGCAAAGGCGTGGCCTCAATCGAAAAAATAATGGCCACCAAGTTTGGCGACAAACGCGCCATGCCTCTTCTGGTTTCGGTTCGTTCCGGCGCGCGCGAATCGATGCCCGGCATGATGGACACGATTTTGAACCTGGGCCTCAACGACCAGACCGTGCTGGCGCTGGTGATTGCCACCCAAAACGAGCGCTTTGCCTGGGACTGCTACCGCCGCTTCATCCAGATGTACGGGGACGTGGTGATGGGCGTGCAGAAGCGCGCGGGCGAAGACCACGAACCGTTTGAGACGGTCATTCACG
>JBJKSV010000512.1:0-4548 GCA_046703605.1 Limisphaerales bacterium | reverse complement strand
GGCCTACTCCGTGACCCGGCGCACACGCGAAATCGGCATCCGTACCGCCCTGGGGGCGGAGCGCCGTCACATCCTGTGGCTCGTCATGGCGGACGGAGCGCGGCTGGCCGGCATTGGAGTTGCGGTTGGTCTGCTTGCGGCCTTCTGGCTCACGCGGCTGTTCCGGAACCAGCTCTTTGAGGTCGGACCCCGCGACCCGGTTGTATTTGGGTGCGCCGTAGTGTTGCTGCTGGGCGTGGCCCTCTTGGCCTGCTACTTGCCCGCCCGCCGCGCCCTTCAAGTCAAACCCATGGAGGCCCTGCGGTATGAATGAGGGGATTTGCGATTTGCGATTTGGGAGCATCGCTGCCGCCCACTGTGCGAGGGAGAACATTGGCCTCGATCTCTCCCTGGTCGCGCCGAATCGCCAATTGCGCAAGATCCCAAATCGCAAATGGAAGATGCAACTCACCCTCAAAAGCGGCGGGGCCCTGCCCAAATTCCACTCGGCTTTATGACACCACACCAAACAACCGCACTATGGGCCACAGACTTCCAATGCTTGTCCCCAATCGCAAATCGCAAATCTAAAATCGCAAATCCAGAAGCCAGCAACTCTCGAATGCAAAAGCGCCAATGACCTTATGACCGCAAATCATCCCCTCATCAAACTCCAAGCCATCACCAAGGTGTTTTACACTGAGGACGTCGAGACCCACGCCCTCTCCGGCGTTCACCTGGAAATCAACCAGGGCGAATATGTCTCGATAGCCGGGCCCTCCGGTTCCGGCAAATCGACCCTGCTCTCGATCCTCGGTCTGCTCGATTCGCCGACCGAAGGCGCCTACACTCTCAACGGCCAGGCCGTCGCCAATCTCGGCCACGCCCAACGCGCCCGCATCCGCAACCGCGAGGTCGGCTTCATTTTCCAGAGCTTCAACCTCATCGGCGACCTCACCGTGTTCGAAAACGTCGAGTTGCCTCTGACCTATCGCGGGATGGGGACGGTAGAGCGCAAGAAGCGCGTGACCGAATCCCTGGAGCGGGTGGGAATGGCGCACCGGTTCAAGCATTATCCCGCGCAACTTTCCGGCGGCCAGCAACAGCGGGTAGCGGTAGCCCGCGCGCTCGGAGGCAAACCGTCAATCCTGCTGGCTGACGAACCGACCGGCAACCTCGACTCCAAAAATGGCGAGGCGGTCATGGACCTCCTGGGTGAGCTTCACCGCGAAGGCGCCACTATCTGCATGGTCACCCACGACCCGCGCTTTGCGCGCCATGCCCAGCGGCAAATCCACTTGTTCGACGGGCGGATTGTCGAGGAGATCTCCGAACCGGCCGAACTCACTCGCGAGTAGAGGACGACTCCCCCGACGCGGCGATGCCGTCAACGATTTATGATAGGACTCCAAAACCTCGAAAAGGCCGTCCGGACCAAGGCCGGCTTCCTCTACCTCCTGCGCCAGATCAACCTCCAAATTGAGGAAGGCGAATTCCTCACCATCATGGGGCCGAGCGGCGCGGGCAAATCCGCCCTGCTCAGCATCCTGGGCCTTCACGACCGCGCCTGGGAAGGCGAATACTTCCTGTTCGACTAGGCCGAGCCGTGGTTTGCCAACGACACGTTGGGCGAGATGACGCAGTTCTCATGGGCGCCCAACGATCACAAGAAAGTTTTCGGTTTGCCTCGTCTGCGGCAGTATTAAGGGTAGATGGTTGAACCGAAGACAGACCGGGAGCTGCTCCGCGATTACACGGAGCGCGGCTCGGAAAGCGCCTTCCAGGCCCTCGTGGAACGGCATCTGGACCTGGTCTTTGCCACGGCTCATCGCGGCCTGAGCGATGCCGGCGCCGCCCAAGAGATTTCTCAGAATGTCTTTATCGCCCTGGCCCGCAAGGCCGCCTGGCTCCGAGGTGAAACCAGCCTGGCCGGCTGGCTGCACAAAACTGCCCTACTGGAGGTGCGGCGCTGGTGGCGCGGGGAACTCCGCCGGCAACGCCGCGAGCAAACCGCGGTCGAATTGGGCACCACTATGAAGGAGGAGGAGGATTCCATGCTCAAAGCCCTGGCGGGCGAACTCGACGAAGGATTGCTGGAACTGCGCGAAAAGGACCGGACGGCGCTCATGCTTCGCTATTTCGAGGGGCGCACCCACCGGGAGATCGGTCTTTTACTCGGCGCGCGCGAGGACGCGGTGCGAATGCGCATTCACAAGGCCCTGGAACAGCTCACCGGCTTCTTCCAACGCCGAGGTTACGCGGTGCCTGCCGCCGCCACGACGGCAACCCTCCTCAGCTCGTCGGCTAAAGCGGCCCCGGCGGGGGCTGCGCTCCTTGTCACGCGCCTCGCAACGACCGCCGCGGGCGGTGGGGGCGCGACCGGTCTCAGACTTCTCATCGCCAAGCTTATGGGTCTCTCAAAAGCACAAACCGCCGTTCTATGCGTCGCCCTCGCGGCATCGCCCCTCGCCTGGGAATGGAACGTGAATCGGATAACCCTGAAGGAGGCCGCAATCGCGCAATCGAATCTTGAAGCCGTTGGGGAGCAACAGGAACAATCCGGCGCGGACCTCGCTGGACTACGCGCGGACTCCGTTCGTCTCGATTCCGCTCTGGCATACGCGGCCAGCGACCAGGCCCGCTATGACGCCGCCTCTCGCAAGCTGGATGCCCTGAAGGCCAGGACTCAAGCCTTGCTGACGAATGCGAACTATCGGTGGCCGTCCGACCTGCCGTATGTCCGCGTCTCGAAAGCCGTGGTCAAGTCGCTAGCCTTGCTTGATAAATGGCCAGGGACATTCAGGCCCTCCGGCACACTCACAGCTACTGCGCGGGAGTTGCTCGGAATCACAGCCGAAGAAGAGCAACCTACCGAGCGGGCCTTGGCGGATTATTGGCGTGGTGCGCTGAACATGATGACAACCAGCGCCTACGAGACCAACACGCCGAGTGCAGTGGCGGGGCGCCTGACCAAGACCGTCATCGTGCCGCCTCTGGGCCAGCCGCTCAAAACCCTGGCCGCAGCTACCCGCGATCAGTTAGTCGCCATTCTCGGCGCCGAACGCGAAAAGCTTCTCTTTGGCGATTGGGCTCAGGGCGGCATCCAGACCTTCTGGCCGGGCAACATCTGGAACATCTCCGAACACCCCCAGACTTTTACCGTGTGGGTCGATCCGCCCAAGACCAACCCTTCGGCCTGGTATGGTGCGGCCTGGGACGGACCATTGGGCGGCCAGTCATCCCAAGGCCCGTACTCATTAGGGTGGTTCCCGCGCGGCATTTTCGCCTCCTTCTTTGCCCCTTGGCTCAAGCAGTTCGGGATTACCCCTTCGGCACAAGGCTTTGGTAATTAGCATGAAGAAGGTTCTCCTCATAATGGTAGCTGTCGGTTCTGGCGTGATTAGCTTCTCGTCCTTTCGGTCGGCGGCCCAGAGAACTCGCGCCGCCACCGCGATCGACAGGCAGCAGTTGGCGGTGGCCACAAACCGGCTGGCCCAAGCGCGGGCGAAGGTGTCGAGCCTGCGCGAGATGGTCCAGGCAAAACAGAATCAGCTCGGGCAATTTCCGCGCCACCCGGACATCAGCCCGGAGTTGCTCCAACTCCTTAAGGGCAATTTCTCAAAGGCGACTCCCGCGGCCTGGGCAGAGTTGCGGCAGCAGTTGGGCATCGGGTGGGACGCCTCACCCGATTACGTGCTCGTCAGCAAAAGCGTGCTCAAACGACTGCAATACTCGCGGCTCTACAGCGTCAGCCATCTTACCGACACCGCCTGCAACATTCTAGGCATCTCGCCTGAAGAGGAGTCCGCCGTGGATTCCGTTTTCGGGCATGGCCAGCATGAATGGGAGGGTGTGAGGGTCAAGCGCGCGGAGCCGAACGGCGACATCGTTGCAGAATACACCGCCGTGCCCCCGGATCCGACCTTCGAGCAAAGCTTCAGCAATAATATCGTCGCGGGCATCACAGCCGCCATCGGCCCCGAGCGCGCCAACCTCCTCCTGGCCGACGGGTGGCGCGAGTTCAGAAACGAATTGGGGCCAACCGAGGCGGAAACAATGATCATCCGGCAGACCGAGGTGGCTGGCCAACCAGACCTGGTTTGCGAGATGAGCCGAGATGGCAAAGTGTGTGACCGTTCCCCCGTGCGGTATGCGAATTACCCTTCAAGTTGGTTTCTGGCCCGTTTTCCCGGCGGTTGGGCAGAACTCGCCCGGACGGAAGGCTTTGACCTGCCGACTCGCTATCAGAGCCGGACGGCATCGCACTGACTGGACGATGAATAGTGACCTGGCCGTGGTGCGCGAATATGCTCAGCGCCAATCCGAGAACGCCTTCGCCCTGCCGGTGTCGCATCACACCAAGCTGGTCTATTGGGCTGGCCCGCGCTCAAGTGTGTTTTCGTGCTCAGCGCCGTTCGCCAGGATCGGAAATCCGCGAACCGCGCGGTAGCCCGGCGCCTGAATCCAAAGGCAGATCGGGGTCGCCGGGGCTGAGTCCCATTCGAAGCGGCCGTTGGCACCCGTATGGGTGCTCCAGATGTAATTGCGAGTGTTCGCAATATGAATGGA
>JBJKSV010000511.1:0-5295 GCA_046703605.1 Limisphaerales bacterium | reverse complement strand
GATGTCATCCAGTGGCAGAAGCGAATCCGCGCCAGGCTTGGTGAAGCCGTAAAGACCAATCCCCTCCTTTTGCGCGGCGGGGACAATCTTCATCGGATCCTGGCCGTTCCAGTTGGAGAGGCAGGTGATGAGGCGTGTCTGCGGGCCGATCATCCTTATGGCGTCGGCGGTGCGTTGGACATCGCCGGCTTCATTCAGGAGCCAGTCGGTTTCCCGCAAGGCGCGGGAGTTGGCGATTTGTGGATTGTCAACGTCGCTGCAGGTCAGCCAGACGATGCAATGCGGGTTGGTTTCTTTGGCGGCGCGACGGACGGTTTCCCAGCAACGATCGACGGCCCGCCGCCCGAACTCCGTTAGTTTGGCCGCCGGCAGTTCTTTTTCGCCGGGAAACGGCTCGCCCATCAACTCCGCATAGAGCTTCTTCTCGCAGTCGAGCCAGCGTCCGCCGGTGCTGGAACGTGTGGGCATCCAGAGCCAGTCCAGCATGAAACCGTCAATGCCGGTCTTGCCGACGGTGTCGCGGACAGCAGCGTCGAGATACTTGAGGTACTCGACCGTGTAAGGGATGTGCGGCTGGGATGGGAAACCGTAACTGAGATCGGGATGTTCCTGCCCCCAACGCGTGTTCGAGCCGGCGCAGAAGTAACCGAGCACCAGCATCCCTTTCTGGTGCGCGAGCTTCACCATTTCCGGCAGGAAATCGTGTTTCAGGCCGGGTTGTTCCGGCACGATGCCGTGCTTGTACCAGGCGTAGCCGTTGCACGAGACGCAGAAGGTCTGAATGACGTTCACGCCCATTTCCTTGTACCAAGCCACGTGCTTCGCGGGGTCGGCATTCGCCCAGAGGCCGGGCCTGGCAAAGCCATTCGGCCCGCCCGGCCCCCAGTTGAAGTCAATGTTATAGGCCTTAATGTCCGTCGGCGCCGCCGGCGTGCCGGTGGCGGCAATGCCCAAGGCTTGGAGAAAACCGGCGAACAGAATTCCAACGATTGGAAACCGGAGGGCGCAGGAAACATGAACGTATTTCATATTACGTGAAAGGCGGTATGTTCGCCGAAGTAGTTGCCATAGTCCAGCGCGAGCGTGATCCCGCGGACGGACCAGGGCGTGACCCTGTATTCGCCCGGCCGCACAAGGCCAAACGAACCGGAGCAAGGCCCCAAACTTCAGTGCCAGACCGAGGGGCCTTCGGGTTTGAATCAGCGCGGCTCTCGTCAGTTGCGCTTGCGATCGCCCAGTTGCCTGAGCGCCGCGCCCAGTTCCGGGCCCAGCCGGCGAAGCTGCTCATCGTGCGCCGCGGAGAGATCACCCAGGGTTTGTTCGCCGCGTTCGGTGAGCCGGACCTCTACTCGGCGGCGATCCAGCGTGGACCGTTGACGGGCCACCAGGTTCAAGTCCATTAACCGATCCAGAAGCTCCACGGTGCTGTGATGGCGCAGTTGCAGCCGTTCCGCCAACTCGCCCACCGTGACGACGTCGCGGCCGGGGTACCCTTTGATCGCTAGCAGGGCCTGGTGTTGCTGTGGCGTAATGCCGGCGCCCTTGGCGGCCTCCTCGCTAAAGTGGAGGAACCGGCGCAGGGCGTAGCGGAATGCCGCCAGGTTTTCATAGTGCGCCTTGGTAGGTTTCTTGGATGCAGCCATCACCCCGGAGTCTAGCACGGATGGCACGCAAGGCCAGCATAGAACTTCCTGCCGGCAGGCCACCTTTTGACATGCATCGCTCGGCGATACACTGTGCCAACCCAAGGCTTTGACAGAAGCAGCCCACAGACCTACTTTAACCAGACCTGGAAGCTTTCAAAGGATGTTTATGATTCGCGTCAAACGGGTTTATGAGGCCCCGGCCATGAGTGATGGCCCACGGTTCCTGGTGGACCACTTGTGGCCGCGCGGTTTGAAAAAGCAGGCCGTCAAGGTAGAAGGCTGGCTTAAGATGGTCTCCCCGAGCAACCCGTTGCGGCGCTGGTTTGGACATGACCCGGCCAAATGGGAGGAGTTTCAGCACCGGTATTTTGCCGAGTTGGACGAGAAACCGGACTCTTGGCGGCCGCTGCTGGAGGCGGCGCGGCAGGGCGACATCACCCTGGTCTTTAGCGCCCGCGAGGCGGAATACAACAACGCGGTGGCACTCAAGAATTATCTGCAAAAGCGGCTCAGCGCCAAAGCGGCTGCTCCCCAGCGCCGACCCGGAGCGGCCCGCTGACGGTGGCAACTGGCAATGGACGCCACCTCGTGAATTGGGTGGGGCCTTGCCTGGCCGCCTGGCCCAACGCCGCGGCGGCACTGTTTTACGGGGGCAGGGATTTCGCACTTGGCCCTGCACCGCTCACTCCCTGAAGAACGAACAAAAAGAACTTGCAATAGTATCGAAATACGATAGTGTTAGAGCCGCAATTGATCTCATGACAATGATGGGCGCTTTAGCGCAGAAGACTTTAGCCGTGGCCGTTAAGAATAGCCCGGCGGGACCATCATCGAAGGCACGGCCGGCAACACCGGCGCCGGCCTGACGGTGATGGGTCTGGCCAAAGGTTACAAGAGTGTGATTGTGATTTCCGGAGACGCAATCGGCGCGCACAAGCATGACTCCGGGCTTCGGCTGGAGAGCGTTCTCGAACAAGAGGGCTGAGCCTCGCGAATCGGCCTGAATTCCCTCCCATCCAATTGAAGACTCCAGCCATCTCGCCATCTGCGAGTCCGGTTACCGGGCACCGCGCTTTGGTATTCGTCTGCGTATTATCCATAGGACTCGGCATCGCCGGCGGCTACATTGCGCCGGCGCTGATGCGGTTGATTGGATTCGTCACCAACCTGAGCTTTTACGGCCGCGTCTCGACCGGCTTTGTTTCGCCCGCCGCCAATCATCTGGGCCCATTTGTGATTTTCATTCCGGCGATCGGCGGGATCATTGTGGGCCTGATGGCGCGGTTTGGGTCCAAGGCGATCCGCGGGCACGGAATTCCCGAGGCGATGGAACAGGTGCTGGAAGGCAACAGCCGCATCCCGGCCAGGGTTACGATTCTCAAGCCGGTCTCAGCCGCGGTGGCGATCGGCACCGGGGGCCCCTTCGGCGCCGAGGGTCCCATCATCGCTACCGGCGGTGCGCTCGGGTCACTGGTTGGGCAAATCCTGAGCACCACGGGCGCGGAGCGAAAGACCTTGCTGGCGGCGGGTGCCGCGGCCCGCATGGCCGCCACATTCGGCAGTCCCGTTTCGGCCACCTTGCTCGCGGTGGAACTCCTGCTATTTGAATTTCGCGCGCGCTCGTTGATTCCCGTCGCCTTGGCAGCCGCGGCGGCGGCCGGCATGCGGATAAAGATCATGGGCGCGGCGCCGATTTTCCCCATGCCCAACGTGGCGCCGGTTCCGCTGGGCGCGCTGGGGTTATACGCGATGATCGGAGTCATTATCGGACTTGCGGCAGTTGCTGTGACGAGGACGGTTTACTGGTTGGAGGATCAGTTTGAGCGCTTGCCGATTCACTGGATGTGGTGGCCGGCACTGGGTGGATTGGCGGCCGGGGCCATCGGCTATTTCGCACCGCGCACACTCGGAGTCGGATACGACAATATCGCCGATATTCTCTCAAACCGGTTTTCCCTGCACCTGCTCGGGTTCCTCTGCCTGATGAAGTTCATCTCCTGGTCCATTTCGCTCAGCAGCGGCACCTCGGGAGGGACTTTGGCCCCGCTCTTTACGATTGGCAGCGGCGCCGGAAGCCTCTCGGGCGCTTTCCTTCTCTGGATTCTTCCCGCCAGCGGGTTGGACGTCCGGATTGCGGCGCTGGTGGGAATGGCGGGGATTTTTGCCGGCGCCTCGCGCGCTTTGCTGGCCAGCGTCATATTTGCGTTTGAAACCACTCACCAGACAAACGGGCTGTTGCCGCTGCTGGCCGGTTCCACCCTCGCCTATTTCGTCGCGCGGATGCTCATGCAGAATTCCATCATGACCGAAAAGATCGCTCGCCGCGGGCTGCGCATTCCCGAAGATTACGATGCGGACGTCTTCATTCAGACGACCGTCAACGCAATCATGGACCAAAACGTGAAGGTCCTTTCGCCAAACACGCCGCTCTCCGAATTGGTGGACCGCATTGCTCGCCATGATCCGGACCTCTCGGCACAGGATGCCTGGCCGCTGGTCGATGCCGAGGGATGCCTGGCCGGCATTATCACGCGCAACGACGTCCTTCGCGCCTTGGAAAAGCCCGGGGCCTCCGACGTGAAACTCCTCGATGTCGGCAACTCGGCCCTGGTGACCGTCTTTCCGGACGAGACCGTTCACGACGCCGTAGCCCGCATGCTCAATCATGGCGTCGGCAGGCTGCTGGTCGTGAGCCGCGGCGATCAGAAGAGGCTTGTCGGGTATGTAAGCCGCACGCACTTGCTTTCGACCCGGTTCCGCCACGCGCAAAAGCAAGACGTCCGCGAGGACGGTTGGTTACAACGCGCGCGACCGTAGCGCTGTGCGGCCGGGAAAGATGGGTTTCGCTCCCCTCTGGCTTGGAGGAAATGCCGGCCGATATGGCGGCCTGCCAGGTTCGCGTTAGCGGCTTCGGGTCGCTCCCCGCCAGGCAGGCTTGGCCCATGAGCTGGTGGAGGTGCGGGTTGCGCTGGGACGGATGGGATGCATGGGACAGATTTGGTTTTTCCACGCGCGTGGGGATGGTCCGGTCAACCACTGAGGCACAGAGCGCACAGAGGGGTTTTGCGATTTGCGGCCTGTTTAACTGACAAACACCCGGTATTTCTTGAGATTGACATGAACCGTGGTGCCGGGTGTGAGGTGGGGGCCGAGGGCGCTCTCGCTGGGGATCTCGAGCTGAAAGGGAGCTTGGTCGTCGCGACGTTCCAATTCCAGATAGACAATGGGCCCGGCGTAGTTCACATCCTTGACCAGGGCCTCGACCCCGGGGCCGCCGTTCCTTAACGCGGTGATGCGGATGTCCCGCGGGCGGGCAAAAACGACCGCCTCGCCTTCCTTCCGGGCGGAGTCCTCCGGCAAATCGAAGCTGCCTTCACCCAATTGGAGCTGACCGTTGCGAACCTGAGCCTTGAGGGACACTGCGCGTCCCAGAAAGTTGTAAACAAACGGATTCGAGGGCCGGCCATAGACTTCGTCCGGTGTCCCGATCTGCTCGATCCGGCCCTGGTTCATGACGACTACTCGATCGGCCACCTCGAGCGCTTCGTCCTGGTCGTGGGTGACGAACACGCTGGTGACATGGATTTCGTGGTGCAGCCGGCGAATCCAGCGCCGCAGGTCCTTGCGCACTTTGGCATCCAGGGCGCCA
>JBJKSV010000510.1:0-3019 GCA_046703605.1 Limisphaerales bacterium | reverse complement strand
GCTTTAGGTAAGAAGTCGGAGAACTCGTTCATAAATTGCGCTATCGCCATGTTTTAGTAGTTTTTCGCACGTTCTATTTTGGCGCGCAGGGCGCGGCTGCAGGCCTTCAGGCCGGCGAGCTTGGGATCGGCCTTGGCGAGCTCGGGGAGGTTGGCAACGACTTTTTCAACCGCCTGGACGATGTCCCGGACATCGGATTCCTCGCCCAGGAGCAGGAATTGGGGCAGCCAGACGGCTTCGTGATAAGCGGCGCGCTCCGAGACCGGGCAATGGCACTTGGAGTAGTCCATCGGTTGGTCGCGCCCCATTGCAAGCTGGGGAGAGTTCTCAGGGGTGACATAGAAGAGGTCGCTCCGATAGACCGGCTCGTAGAAGCGTCCGTCGCAGGGCACTCCCTCGGCCTCGATCGCGGCGACGAAGAGGTCGCGGCTTGGGGCGGGGCCGTTGGGCCGGTATTGAAAGACGTAATTGTAGATGGTCTCGCGGGTGAGGCCGGCTTGGGGCGGCAAAGGCCGCACGTGCGGCAGGCCGGAGAGGGCTTGGGTCAGGAGCGCGGCCTGGTGGGTGCGCTTGCGGCAAAGCTCGGGCCACATTTCCATTTGGCCCAGGAGCAAGGCGGCCTGCAGTTCGGTCATCCGGTAATTGGCGCCGAGAAACTTGCCCTGGCATTGATCGGTGAGGCTGGGGCGTCCGCAATTGACAATGGTCTGGAGGCCTTCGTAGCAATCGAGCCGGTTGGTAAGGACAAGACCGCCTTCGCCGGAGGTCATCAATTTGCTTTCCTGGAAGCTGAAGCAGCCGGCGTCCCCGCCTGCGCCGGCGCCACGGCCTTGGAATTGTCCACCATGGGCATGGGCGCAATCCTCGATGACCAGCAGGTTCTTTTCCTTGGCAATGGCCAGCAGCGCGTTCATATCGGCGAAGCGCATCGCCAAGTGGACTGGCAGGATGGCGCGGGTGCGAGGGGTAATGGCCTGGCGCACCGCCTTCGGGTCCAAGCAGTAGGTGTCCGGGTCCACATCCACGAAAACCGGGACGGCCCCGGCCTGCAACACGGCCACCGCCGTGCCATCCCAGGTGTAGGCGGGCACAATGACTTCATCGCCGAACTTGAGTCCGAGGGATTGCGCGGCCACCAGGAGGGCGACGGTGCCGTTGGCGAGGCAAAGGGCGTGCTTGGCGCCGTGCAATTGGGCAAACCGCGTCGCGAACTCGGCGGCGTGCGGGCTGGGCACCGGGAATCCGCCCCAGTGTCGGCTTTCAACGACTTTGACGACGCGGTCGATGTCGGCGCGGGTAAATTGAGGCCAGGGCGAAAAGGGCTTGGTGCGGACGGGTTTGCCTCCGAGGAGAGCGAGGTTTGACATAATGGGTTTCAGGGTTTAGTGCCGGGCGGAGGTTGGGGCGGGTCATCGCCGGTGTCGATCTTGCCATACTCCAGGGGTTTGCGGAACCACGATGTGCGCCAGGCGCCATAGAGCAGGCCGGCGCTCAGCCAGATGATGCCGGCGATGCGGGCGAGGTGACCCAAGCTCAGCCAGAGATAGGCGCAGACGGCAAAGCCGAGGAGCGGCGGCAGGAACCCGCCGATGGTCTTTCGCTCGGAGCGGACAAAATAGCGGATGAAGGAGGAGATGTTGACGCCCATAAAGGCAATAAGGGCGCCGAAATTGAGCAACTCCGCCCCCAGCGAATAGGAGACCGAGAATGCGCCGATAAGAGTGAAGACACCGACCAGGATGATGTTGTTGCTCGGGATCCGAGTGCGGGGATGGACGACGCCGAAAAAGCGGCGCGGAATGGCGTTGTCACGGCCCATGCCGTAGAGGAGCCGCCCCGCCCCTAAGTGCGCCCCTGAACCGGAACCGATGGTGGCGACCAGGAGGGCCATATTGACGGTTTGAAAGAGCCAGTGGCCGCCGGCCTTGCCCGCAACGTAGCAAAACGCGGTATCAACATCGGGAAAGTGCCAGCCCGGCCAGACAAGTTGCGCGGCATAGACCTGGATGGAGGCCAACACCCCCGTCAGGAGGCATACCAGCACCGTGGCCAGAAGGATGTTGCGCCGGGGATTGTGAACTTCCTCCGAGAGGGTCGAAATGCCGTCAAAGCCGATGTAGGTCAGCACGGCCAAGGACGCCCCTCCGGAGACGGTGGCGAAGGAGAAGGTTTTGGGGTCATAGAAGGGCTGGGTCCAACCGGCCACCCCGTGAGGCGGTTGAAACCAAAGGTAGCGGATGGCGGCGCCGAGGAAGAGAACGATGACAACGCCCAGTCCGGTGGCGATGACGGAGTTGGTGCGGGCGCTGGCCTCGATGCCTCTGAGGTTCATTCCGGTGAAGAGCAACGCAAAGAAAACGGCATAGACTGGAAAGGGGATGGCGGGGATGAAGTTGATGGCCGCTTTGCTGCACCAGATTACGCAGATGATCGGGTTCATCACGTAATCGAAGATCATCCCCCAGCCGACCAGGTAACCCAGGGCGGGATGAATCTCGCGGCTGACGTAGGTGTAGGCCGAACCGGCGCTGGGATAGGCGTTGGCCATCCGTCCGTAGCTGAAGGCGGTAAAGAGCATGGCCACCATGCCGATGAGAATGGTGGTGACGACGTGGCCATGGGCCTTGACGGCGGCGGCGCCAAACAGGGGCATCGGGGCGGTCGGTTGGATGAGAATAATGCCGTAGAGAACGAGGGCGGACAGGCCCAGGGCACGCTTAAGACCTGGACCGCCGGTGGGGGCTTGAGTTTGGGTTGTGGATGAGGCGGGGCTGGTTTGCATGAGAACGAGCGATAGTTCACGATGCTGGGGAGGAAATGTCAATCCTGGAGTTGGAGCGTGCCTCGGGGGGGCCTTCGTGTTCATGGTTTGGGCTGGGGAACTGTCGGTTGGAATCGGTTGGAATCAGTTGGAATTGGTTGGCTATCGGTTGGCACAGATGAGAATCGGTTGGCAGGGAATGACCTCAAGGTGAGCTTGAATGGTGGTGGGAGGTGTGAGGCGACGGAATAGGTTTCT
>JBJKSV010000509.1:0-3202 GCA_046703605.1 Limisphaerales bacterium | reverse complement strand
CCCCCCCCCCCCACCCCCCCCCCCCGCCGGCCCCCACCCCCAGGGGCGCCGCGCCCGGCGCCGCCGACGGTGGTGGTGGCGCTGCCGCTACCACTGCTCAGGCTGTTGAGGGCCTGGGCAATATCGGCGGCTTGGGCGTATTTGATAGGAATGACCTCGGAAATGAAATTCGAGGGGGCGGCCACGTCGATCTTCTTGATCATCTCCAACATGCGCTTGACGTTGGGGACGTAGTCGCGCAGGACCAGAATCGAACTGTCGTCGATAGGCGTAATTCCGTTTTGGAGCCCGGCACTGGCAAAGGGCTGGAGGACCGGCTGGATCTTGCTCGGCTCGACGTTGGTCACCTGGACAATGCGGGTTACGTATTGGCCCATGTCGGGCATCTGCTGGGCGCTTTTCTTGCTGAATGGCGCGCCCACGCTGCCGGCTTCGGTCGATTTCACCGCCTCGACGAACAGGTTGCCTGGAACATTGATCATCGCGATCCCATTCAAGGCAAGCACGGTATCCAGGGCCTGGATGGCCTGGTGTTTAGTCAGGTCGGTCTGGGTGGTAAGAGTAATGGTGGGGGCGCCTTGGAGGAGCGTCGAGGGGTGCAGGATCGTGCGATTGACCAGCTTGGCATAGACATCGAGAACCTGGCTTAGGTCCGCATCTCGAAAATCGATCATTCCCGCGGGGACGATTTCCTCCGAGGTAGCATTTGTGGCCCCGAGCCCTTGGCTCCCTGGGAGCGAGGCCATACCCGGCGGTGTTTGAGCGGGCGCTCCGGGAACGGTGGTCCTTGGGGCTTGCCCCGGGGTCACTCTGGGTGACTGCGGGACTGTGTGAAGCGGGAAGGTGGGCTGGGGCGCCGCCGGATTGGTTCGTTGTGCGGGAGCGCCAAGAGCGCCTGCCGCGGTTCCGGGCGAGGCGTTGGTACGCCGTTGCATCGCGCGCTGGATGGCGGCTTGGCGCAGAAGTTCCTGCCGGTTGGAAAGGGCAAGGGAGTTTGGAGGCACGCCAGGCACGACGGGGCCAGGTGCGCCTTGAACCGGGATGCTCAGGGCGCCTAGGAGGAGGAAGAGGATGAGGTTTTTCACGGATTTGAGAGGGTGGTATGGGCTCTGCGGAGCTTATGGAGAACGAACGGCCAGGCGGCGACGGGAGGCGGCGGCGCGGCTCCCGCCCTTCTTTTGGTAGCTGGCCACCAGCTTCAGAGTGGCAGTGAGCTGGTAGCGCGGCGGGTCGGGGCGCAACGTCAGGTCGCGCACGCGAATCAGGGAGCCGCCGGAACTGAGGTTGACCAGGAATTTGACGATTTGCGGCTCCTTGCTTTGGAAGGCGATCTGCTGGCTCTGCTCCAGGAAGAACTGGTTGGTGGTCGTGGAAGGCCTCCCCGTCGAAGTCGGAACGATCCCCGCCCGCGCCGCCTGGGACTGGACTGTGCTGGCGAAATGGAGGGCCTGGTCTTCCGCCGGCACCGAGTAGCCCTCCTTCTCTATGGCGTGAACTCGCGCCTCGTAAGTGGCCCGATGCGCGATCTCCTCCTGGAAGACCTGGAGCGTCTGGCGCGCCTTGGCCATCCGGAATTGCATCTCGCTCCAATCGGAGAAGTGCGGGAAAACAAACCAGAAGTTCAAAATGAAAAAAAACACCACGCCGACACCGACCACCAGGCGCTTCTCCGAGGGACTCAAATTGAAACGGTCCAGGTAATTGTTCATTCGACCTCCGCGTTCTTGAGTTCGACCGAGAGACTCCAAGTCAACTCGGTGCCTCTGAGTTGGGTATTGATGAAGTTGCCTTTTGTGGGATCAAAGAGCGGTTGATCATGGGAGGTGGCCTTGCCCAAGGCCCCGTCAAACTGAATCAGTTCCTGCGTGCTGTCGGGAGGAGCGGTGCCGGTCAGCGTCAGAACGTGCCCATCACTGAAATTGAAGCTATCCAGCGAGACGTTGGCCGGACATAGTTCGGCGACAGCCAGCCAGCAATCCAACGCGGCGTATTTGAGGTCCTGCTGCTTCTTGAGGACGCCCATTTGGGCCTTGAGCTGCATCGTATTGGTATATTGCGTGGCCAACTCCGCGACCTGGTTCTCGACACCTTTTGTGCGGAAAAGCGCCACCTGAACGACCATCATGTAGATGGCCACTCCGGCGGCGTAAAGCCCCAAGGCGGCCCCCAGCGCCCGCATCCAGAGCCGATCCACAAACTGCTGGTGGTACCGGGTCGCGAACTCCGGCGGCATCAGCCCAAGTTGCGGTTCGGCCTCGGCGGCGCGTCCGGCGGTCAGCGCCGCGAGCTTTGGCTGGTCCAGCGGCTGGAGCACTTCCAGCGGTTCACCGAGGGCCTCGCGAAGGGGCGGTTCCCACTGCGCGGCCATTTGGGGAGGAGCCACCAAATGCCACCTCGGGGGCGAGGTAAGCCAGCCGTCCAACTCACCGGCCCAAGCCAGTTGGAGCAATTGTTCTCTGAGGCTCGCCGGGCCCCCGGTCGCGGGCATCATCACCATGCCCAGGTCGCGAAGAACCCCGTCGTACCACCACGCCACCAGCGCGCGGTTTTCAATCCCACCGGCAACAGGATAGATCCAGGCCCCATGGCCGCTGACCGACGTGGCTTGCAACTGGTCAACGAACGACAATTCGAGCCGATCCGCGATGTAGCCCTGCTGCTCGAGCTGGCCCAGAAACTCCTCAACCACACTGCGCGCCACCATCACCACAATCACCGTCTGCATGTTGCTCTCGGGATGCGGCAGCACCTGCATCGTCCAGGCCACCTGCGCCACCGGAATGGGGGAAAGCTTCTCAAGCTGCAGCTCCACCATCGCCACCGTCTCGGCAAAGTCCGCCATAGGGAACTGGGCAACCCGGAAGAAGACCTGCTGCGGCGGGAGCCAGGCCACGTTCAGCTTCGGTTGCCACAACGATTGCCACTCTTTGGCGATAACCTTGCTCGGCAGCGGCTGACCGGCCCCAGCGACATGCTCCCGGTTCAGCGCGAGCCCTCCGCCGCGTGTGGCAAATTGCCAGACGCGGCGCTCTTCAGGGCCGGTTTGGAGCACGTTGCAGGCGTGAACCGTGCTCTTTGCGCGTTTTCGCTTGGCCAGGCGCGGGCTGACCGTCGGGAGCGGTTGGCCGGAATCGGTCGCCGGTTTTTCCTCCTTTGATTTGGATTTGGAGGCTAACAGAAGGAAAATAACGCCCAGGAGCAG
>JBJKSV010000508.1:0-6340 GCA_046703605.1 Limisphaerales bacterium | reverse complement strand
GCCATGTGGAAACTCTCTTTTTCCCCGCCACTGTGCTCATAGTAGAAATCGGCATGGTCGTCATACCACCGGCTTAGCAGCAGCGGTTTCCAGCACCTCCGCTTGTCCACAACCAACTGCCCGCTTTCGACTCCCGGCTCGTCTCGAGGTGCGACCCCAAAAATTCTCCAGTGGATATGCCGTTCGCTCAAGAGGCGCTGGCCGGGCCAGAGGATCGCGCCCATCCTTTTGAACTGGGCGGTTTCAAACAGGAACTCCGGATTGACGACCGGCACATTGTCCGCGTCCAGCAGCAGGACCTCTCGGAATGGGCAATGGATGAGCGCGAAGGACTTGAGCTCCCGGCCGCTCAGGCAGCGCGCCGGATGTCGTTTCCGCACTTCCTCCGCATCGACCCATTGCGCGCCAAGAGGCGAGGTCAGCGACTTCATCTGCGGCTCGGCGTCTCCTTTGCCGAGGTGCCAGATCTGCACCGGCAGTCGGCATCCCAAGCGGCGGAGCATGTTCAAGGCGACCCAGAGAGCGGGAAAATAGCGGAGCCCGCCCCCGCAGATAATGATGCCGCGGCCTTCGAAGGCAGGCGGGGTGGAGGGGAGTTGCGAGACAAAAGCGTCGGCGGCCGGTCGCGCCGTGACCAGGTTCAGACTCTCATCAAAAGGGTTGTCGCGGGTCTTACGCACCCCCACGGCGGCTCGTCGCGCCTGCCTCGGAGTGAGATACCTCAGCACGCCGCCTTCGTAATACCGTTCAATTCGCTGGACGACTTCGGCCGCCGTGATCATGTCCATGCACCGGGGCAGGTCGCCGGCTAGATCAACGCACAACGCGTCAGCGGAGTCATGCCCGCTGCCATCTTCCAGGCACGCGGTGCGAGAGCGCCAGCAACCTCCGCGCGCGCAACATGGCAGGGCGCCATTGGTGTGCAGGTACTGGTGGTGCGGATAGGCCTCCCAGTGATTAGGTTCGCGTCCGCCGGCGATTACCACGCAAGCCCGGTTGGGCGGCAGACCAGGCCTTGACTCGACGGCCGCCGCCAGGTGCATCGCGCACGTGACCGGGCAGAGCACACCTTGCGCGTGATAGACCAAGCGGACCAACTGCCGCAGGTCCGTCCGGCCTCGGAGGTCAATGACCCCGCTTAGAGGCGGGTGATAATGGCCCAACTCGCCCACCTGGACGAACTGTATGCGGCCTCGAAAGTGGTCCACCACCGCTTGATAACGGCGGGCTTGCCACCACTTGATCGTGTAATCCAATTTGCCCCCAGCAACCACCAACCAAAAGGGTGTCTCTTCTCCGGTCAGCTCGCGGACCTGCGAGAACCACGACTTTTCCAGGTCGGAGAGATGGATGTCGCCCTTGAATTCGGTGGGCCGGATGCCAAGCCCGAGCCGGTCGTTCAAGAACTCGATGTAGCCATGGAGACAGTGGTAAGGAGTGGAATTGCACCGGTTAATCAATGGGTAATGGCATTCGATGACCTCGACCGACGGGTCATCCTCGGAGAGCGGGGTGATGAGAGGGTTGTGCTCCCAAAGTGCCGGACAGGACGTCCGAACGTCGGTGATGAATAGGTGCGGATAGCACTTGTGCAGGTCGCGAACGGCGGCGGTGAGCATGACGATGTCGCCTGGCGAGAGCGCGCTTCGCAATACCAGTTTCCTCACCCGCGCCCGCCTTGACAATCTTCTCATGAGCGCCCCGCCGGATTCGCGTTCGGCCGTCCTGCCGTGAGATATCCGTTGCCCGACCCGCCGGGCCGTCGGCAAACCGCGCGAACACAGATCGTCCAGCCTTAGGTGGTCACAACGGATTCATCTGATCGGATCCCCGTCAGACTCAGGCCTTGGCGAGCTGCCGCCCGGATGGCCGGGGGCTGGACTTCGCCCTTAAGGCGTTGCCACGGCTTGGTCTGCCACCGGCGCTGGAGCTGGAGCTCGAGATCGAACTCGTGCCTGAGCCCGATCTAAGGCTGGAGCCGCTGGAGCCGGTGCCAGAGGAGAACGTGGAGTTGAGTGAGATCGATTGGGCCTGAGCCCTGGGACTGGGTTTCATCCTCATATTAAGTGGTTTGGTTTCCCTGCCCATTGGGCCCCGAGGGGCTTGCAAAGGGCTTGATCAGGCTTATAATAGACCGAGTGAATCCCATCGTCAACGGTATGTTGTCTTGCCGTGTGGTGGCCCATTTCGGGTTCGGGCGTGACAGATGAACCCAGAGCGCGCCAGTGCCGGCGGGAAGAGCGGGCGGAACGGAGGGTGGTATCCGAGCGCTGGGGGTCTGTTGTTTGTCTGGATGATAGTCATTTGCCCGGTGTTCGAGGGCTGGCTTGGCGCCCAAGAACAAGAGGAGGGCACTCTGGAATTGCGGGAAGGCCAAGCTCTCCGCGGGAGCGTCACCGCGCTCGACGGGGAAACCCCCCTGGGCTCGATAGTAGTGCAGGTGGTTCGGACCGAAGAGACTAATGCGACCGAACGGGGGAGTGAACTCCCCCCTGCGGGAACCGATCCCAAAGAGATTGCTGCCACCACGCTAACGGATGGGAAAGGGGAGTTTGAATTCTCGATCCTGCCTCCGGGCCTCTACCGCATGCGCTGCTACACCCCCTCCAGATACGTTTATTATCCCAAAAAGGTCCGCATCTCTGGCCATGCCGTGCCGAGGAGAGGGCCGAGGTCTGTGAGGTTCAAGTTACGCCCCTTCAAGAACGGGAGCTGGAAGTATTACTCCTCCGCCAATGGATTGCCCGATAACGGCGTTCGTCGCATCGTGAGCAGCCCGGATGGAGCGGTGTGGGTTACGACGATGGGGGGAGCTTGCCGGTTTGATGGCCGGGAACGGCAAGAGTTCACTAGCGGGAACGGCCTATTGAATGACCACGTTTGGAACCTGCTCCGGGAGCCTTCGGGAGTCGTTTGGTTCGCCACCGAACAGGGACTCACGCGCTACGACGGGAAGACTTTTCGACATTTTACTGCCAAAGATGGGTTGTTTCCGGGGGCCGTCCATGCCTGTTGCCTGGGGGCCGACGGGGCAGTGTGGTTTGGAGGGGACGGTTTGGCAAAGTGGCAACATGGGCGGTTCCAGCTCTTCACCCAAAGAGATGGATTTCCCCCTAGTTTCGTTCACAAGATTGCAGCGGGGCCGGACGGGGCCTTGTGGATAGGGACAATCGGCGGGCTGCTCAAATATGACGGCGCCCGGTTTGAGAACGTCACGGCGGCGCTCGGCTCGATTGACACCGATAGTCCGATGGTTGCCGCCGACGGCTCAGTGTGGTTTGGTTCACGACGTGGCGCCTGGCGTCTGGAGGCGGCTGACGCCAAAGGCAAGCGGCGCCTCATCAACTACACTACACTCGACGGCTTGCCCAGCGACGAGGTCTATGACGTGAGGGCCGGCCGAGACGGCGGCGTGTGGTTTGCCACTCGCTCCGGGGCCGCCCGTTTCGACGGGGTCGGTTTCGTTAACCTCACCAAGGCAGACGGTCTGGCCAGCTCGTACCTTATCACCCTGGATGTTGACGAGGCGGGAAGGATTTGGTTCGGTTCCTGGACCACCGGAGTCTCGGTATATGATCCGTGGAATGGGCCGGTTACGCCTTGGTATCTCAACGGCTGGATCGTCGGCCCGTCGGGCGGCGCCGTCCTCGGTCTGCTGGCGCTTTCCCTAATCTCGACCGTGCGTTGCCGGGCCAAACATCGCGAGGCAGCGGCCTTGAGGGAACAGATCTTTGAGCAGGAGCACCAGGCGCGTCTGGACGTGGAGAAGGAAGTCGCCGAACGCCGCCGTGCCGAGGCGGAAGCGCGTACCGCGCAAGAAGCCGCCAATGAGGCTAACAAGGCCAAGACCCAGTTTCTGGCCAACATGAGCCACGAATTGCGCACGCCGCTCAACGCCATCATCGGCTACGCGGAACTGTTGCGGGAGGAACTCGCCGAGACCGGCCAACCGCAGTTCCTCTCCGATCTGGAAAAAATCCACGCGGCCGCGAAACACCAGTTGGGTCTCATTAACGACATCCTGGATCTCTCGAAGATTGAGGCCGGGAGGATGACGCTCGTTTTGGAGACTTTTGAGGTGGCGAAAATGATCCGGGACGTCGCCGCGACAGTCGAGCCGCTCGTAGCGAAAAACGGCAACCGCTTGCAAATCGCGTGTCCGCCTGACATCGGCCTGGTGCGAAGCGACCAAACAAAAGTTCGCCAGGTCCTATTCAACCTGCTCAGCAATGCCTCCAAATTCACCGAGAAGGGCACCATCAAGTTAGAAGTCAGAAGTCAGAAATCGGAAGTCGGAGGTCAGAAGTCAGAGGTCAGAAACCAGGACTTGGATAACGGGGTTCTGGCCTCTGACCTCCGACCTCCGATCTCTGTGCTCTTCCGCGTTAGCGACACGGGCATCGGAATGACGCCCGAGCAGATCGGCAAGCTCTTCCAGCCCTTTACCCAAGCCGAGGCCCTGACCGCGCGTAAGTACGGCGGCACAGGGCTCGGTCTGGCTATTAGCAAGAGATTCTGTCAATTGATGAAGGGCGACCTGACTGTTGAAAGTCAGCCGCTCCAGGGATCGACTTTCACTATGGTGCTGCCCTTGGAGGCGCCTCCCACCCCGGTGGCCGCAGAAAAGAGCCCGGCCCTGACGGCTTCGTCTGGCCCGGTGTAGGCGCCGGCGCGAGAACTATCACGCCCAACTCCGCAACGCGTGCGTCTGACTCAGCTACCTTGACCATGAACGACTCCTCCTTCGACCTATCCAAGACGCGGCACGAGTTGCGCACGCCGATTAACCACATCATCGGGTATTGCGAGATGCTGCTGGAAGAGGAGCGCCTGCCGGAGCGGTTCTACCAGGACCTGCGGAATATTCACGCCAGCGGCAAGCGGTTGCTCGAACTGATTACCCTCCATTTCAACGAGAACGCCATTGCTAACGCCAGGGACCTTCAGGAGTTGCAGCATGAACTGCGCACCCCGGTCAACCACATCATCGGCTACAGTGAACTGCTGGAAGACTTTGCCACCGAGATCGGCCTGGACCGTCTGACACCCGATTTGAACCGCATCCGCGAGGCCGCCCGCCAATGGCTGACACTCACCGAAGAGCTCCTGATCCCGGTTGAGGCGGCGCAGGACCCGAACTTCACCGAAGGGGCCATCCAGCCTCCGATGCTGGCCTTCATCACCCCCGGCATCACCATTCACACCGTGCGTCCGCGCCTGGCGGACGAACCCACGCACTGGAATGCCCGAGCGCTGATCGTGGACGACGACCCCGCCAATCGCGACCTGCTTGACCGCCGTCTCCGCCGTTACGGCGCGACGGTCACCACCGCGGAAGACGGCTTGCGGGCGCTGGGCTTGCTCCGGAAGGACCCGTTTGATCTTGTGCTCCTCGACATGCTGCTGCCGGGTCTGGACGGCTACCAGGTGCTAACCAAGCTGAAGGCGGACGAGAAGCTGCGCGAAATCCCCGTGATCATGATCTCGGGCCTGGATCAGGAGAATGGCATCGCGCGCTGCCTGGAGGCCGGGGCCGAGGATTACCTGACCAAGCCCTTCAACTCGGTGTTTCTCAAGGCCCGCATCGGCGCCTGCCTCGAAAAGAAGCGGTGGCGCGACCAGGAGCGCGCGACTCACAACGCCCTGGTCAAGACCCAGCAGCGCCTCGCCGCCGAATTGGCCGAAGCCGCCGGCTATGTCAAATCCCTCCTGCCCGCGCCCTTGAAAGGCCCCGAGGTTGTGGCTGACTGGCGGTTTCTCCCCTCCAGCGCGCTGGGCGGCGATGCCTTCGGGTACAACTGGATCGATCCGGAACACTTTGCCGTCTATTTGCTCGATGTTTGCTCGCACGGGGTGGGCGCAGCCTTGCTCTCCATATCGGTCATGAATGCGCTCCGCTCCCGGAACCTCCAGGCGGTGGATTTCCAAAGCCCCGGCCAAGTCCTGACGGCACTGAACCGGCTCTTTGTGATGGAAAATCAGAACAACCTTTACTTCACGATGTGGTATGGCGTTTTCAGCAGATCCACGCGCCAATTGACTTACGCCAGCGCGGGGCATCCTCCGGCCATCCTCATCACCGGCTCAGACCGCCCTGGCGCCAAGGCGCAAAGGCTGCGGACACGCGGCGCGCCCATAGGCACCTTCCCAGAGGGCAATTATCCGGTCCAGCACACCACTCTTGGGTCGTTCAATCGGCTGTTCGTCTTCAGCGACGGCGTGTATGAAATCACTCGTCCGGACGGCTCCATGCTTTCTCTGGATGAGTTCGCGGCCCGATTGGTCGAATCCACCCTCGCCGGAAAGGACGACCTCCAGGCCACTCTGCGCGATCTGTAGA
>JBJKSV010000507.1:0-3913 GCA_046703605.1 Limisphaerales bacterium | reverse complement strand
ATCGTATTTGCCTGAGCGGGCAGCGTTGCAAGCAATCCGCCTGCAGCTAAGACCGAGAGGATGTTGCGTCCCTTTCTCATAGTTTTCCCTTTCGTTTCTTGTGCCGGCGCTCGCCGGATTACCACTCTCTGGGTTTAGGCCGCATTTCCGATGCCAACATCCTGGGCGGCAGGTTTGCGTCATAGCCATGTGCGTGTAGGTAATTAAGTAAGAATAACTTACTACTTTTGCGTGCACTGGCGCGGCCTGCTTATTGAAACCAATTAGTTCTGATAAACTGCAAAGATTTCCGACAAAGAATCGGGAATCCATACGTCCTCTCGCCTCAACCGCTTGGTATGCAACGAGAACGGGCATTTTCGAGCGCTTTGTAAACGTTTCCGACAGGTTTCACGATCTTCCCCTCTGGCGGTGCTTGGCTAAGGTGCCATGGGCGCAAATACAGTGACGTGCCGACGGGGGCCGCTGCTCCGCAATCGCAAATCGCAAATCTAAAATCGCAAATCGTGAATACCTCACCGAACTAACGCCCTGGAGCACTAAGTAACGGCCTTGACACCACAGAGCGCCGGGGAGAGATTGAGTTGACCCACCGCTTGGATGGGCTGGATTGGCGGGAGACATGACGACAAAGGAACCAAGGTTATGAAACGGCATTTGGCAGAAAGAGGAATTATTGTGTGCGCGCTGATGGGGGTCTTGGGGTTTGTCGGCGGGGCGGCAGGCGCTCCAGATTCGCAACCAAGTCCTTCGAAGCCCGCCCCAACGGCATCCACGAGCCAGGTACAGGCGGCGGCGCCGGTTGCCCAGGCGAGCTCTGGTTCGGCGTCTAGTCAGGAGCCGGCGTTCACCCCCGCGCCAACCCGGACAGCGCCGCAACCCGCCGGGGTCCAGACAGCAGTGCGGGAGTTGCTTGAGATGTCGCAAGGAGGCGTTTCCACGACGGTGCTCAAGGCCTACATCGAGAATTCGACGATGCTCCGTCCGCCCAGCTCGGCGGACTTGATCGCGCTGAAGGACCACGGCATCAGTGACGACATAGCGACCGCGTTCATTAAGCGGGCCGCGGAACTGGAAAAGAGCCGGGAGGCGACTCTGGCCGCCTCGTCCGGAGGCCCGGCAAATGCTGGCGGCAGGCCCGGCTCTCAGACCGGCGTGTCGCAATTTCCGGGCGGTCTGGATCCGGAGAGCTACGACTTCTGGTGGTACAACTATGCCTATCCCAGGACCTTGGCCAGCGCCAATGCGACGCTGCTTTCTACCATTGCGCCGTACACGCCCTTTGGCTTTGGGGGCTATCCGGTGTCGCCCTACGGGTCTTACCTTTATGGCGGCTTCGGTTTTAGCCCCTTCGGCTTTGGTTCCGTACGGGCCCCCTTTGGCTCATTCTCTCCTCGAGGCTTTCCTCACGGCCGTTTTGGGGGCCGCCATCTTGGCAACCACGTTGGCGGGGGATTTCACATGCACTCTGGCTCGAGGGCCTTCGGGTTTTGAGTGAGGAGCGCGAGTCTTCGGCGTCCCCGGAGTTCCTGGGTCTCAGCTCCCGGCCCCCGTCTGATCGATAATCCGCCTGCCGGTGAAGAAGGTGCCGTTGTAGATGCCGTAAGGGAAACCGCCGGTAGGTTGATTGGGCGGATAGGCGAATTGGAAGTGGCCGTGAAAGTTTTCGCCAAGGAGGCTGCCATCGGGCCGGAAGGTTTGGTGCTCTATGCCGAAGATGGAGCCGATGGCGGAGCTGTGGTATTCATCCACGATGAAGGCGTGGCGGACATTCATGTGGCCGTTGCTGAGCTGGGTCATCAGGGAGCCGGTGAATGAAATGTCGGGCACTTGCAGATAATCTACATCGACCTGGCCCCCGCCTGTCGCTCTGTCCACCACCGCTGTATCGTAGGCGTCCACGCGATAAACGAGCACCAGGCTGTTAGGGTTGACCCCCTCCCTCTGCGCGACAATGTTGATGACATCCCTGGATGTGAAGGGTCTGGCGGCGAGCCTTCCGGCGCTGTTTGTATAGTAAAGGGTGCCGATCCAGGCGAGTTGGAACTGGTCGTGCGCGCGGCATGTGATTGGTCCGAGCAGACCGAGGGCGGCGATGAGTGCTGGAATACTTCGTCTCATAGATATTGCTTTTCTACTCCTTATTGCGGCCATTGTTGCATGACATCATAAGAACGCCGCCTCCCTCCAGCCATAGGGTGATTTGCCCGAAACCCGCTGGTTGGAGACCGGAATCAGGGAGTAGGCCGCTCGGGATCAAGCCCGTCCGGCGCGTTCGATCGGTCTGATCTCTCCGATCGGTTTGATCGGCGCCGTCTTGGGCAACAGGAGGGCCAGGAGCGCGGCCAGCAGCATGGCGAAGCCCAGCACGTTGAACGAAACGGCGGTGCTGTGATATTTCGTGGCGAGCCAGCCCGCGATGAAAGGACCGGCAAACCCGCCCAGGTTGCCCACAGCGTAGACCAGGCCGATAACGGGCCCCACGGCGTTGCGCGGGAAGATCTCGCTAGGGATCGACCAGAAGGGGGCCATGGCGGCGAACGGACCAGGGATCGCCAGGCACAGCAGTGCGTAGGAAAGCCAAAAATAGCGGCTCAGCACCACGCTCAACACCAGGCTCACTCCGCTGAGGAGGTACACGGCGGCGACATGCCCCCGGCGCTCACCGGTCTTATCCGAATGCCAGGAGTTGAGCACCATGATAACCGCCGTAACGGCGTACGGGACGGCGAAGAGAAATCCATACTCCACCGCGGTGAATCCCTGGCCTTTCAACCCGGTGGTGAAGAAGGTCATGCAACCATAGGCCTCACAGTTGTGCAGGAAATAGATCCCCAGCATGACAAATACCGTCGGCCCCCGGAGTTGGGCCAGCCAGGAAAGCTTCTTGGCGGGTTCCAGCGCCGCCGCCTCCTTTTGCAGGGTGCTCTCCAGGTAATCTCGCTCCTCCCTTGAGATCCATTTCGCGTCCCTCGGCCGGTCGCGGATAATAAACCACCATATTGGAAGCCACAGGAACGGGAGCACGCCCTCAAACATGAGCATCTTGTGCCACCCGTAAGCCCCAAGGAGCCAGCCGGTAAACGGCGCCGAAGCGACGACTGCCAGTGGTTGACACAGGTTCCAGTAGGCATTGGCGCGCGCGCGTTCATGCCGGGGAAACCAGTTGGCCAGCAGGACCAGCGTGGCCGGGAAGACCCCGCTCTCGGCCACGCCGAGCAGGAACCGCATCACCTCGAATTGCCTGAAGGTGCGCGAGAGGCCGCAGCCGATGGCGCACACCCCCCAAAGGACCAGGAAGATGCTGATGACCTTTCGCGCGCTCCAGCGCGAGGCCAGGTAACCGCCTGGGATTTGGAGCAGCAGATAGCCGAAGAAGAAGATGCCCGCGGCCTCTCCCTTGAGCCGATCATCCATGAAGAGGTCTTTCATCATGGTTGAGATTCTTGGGTCAAGGGCCAGCGAGACGTTGGTCCGATCCACGTAGGAGATCGTGTACATGATCAGAGCAACGGGAATGATGCGCAACCAGCGTTGTTCTTTCATAATGACAGGCCAGAATGCCCATGTACAACCATTGGAACAAGGGCCATTTCAAGGAATTTGGCTCGCGCACCACGGCGAGTGACAAAGTCGTAGCGCAGGTTAGGAAACCTGCGCTGCCCAACGCCTCACGCGCAAGCACTTACGCAGACTTTGGCACTGGCCGTGCGTCGCGGGCTACAGCGCAGTCCGCTTCCGTTTCCTTGAGCAAAATCGTCAGGCCGCCAGCGTCCATGTCTCGCCTTCTTGCCTGATGCGCTCCCGATTCATTTGTTGCAGCAAGGTCACCGGTTTCAAAATGCGCCGGTGAAGCGGATTTGACAAGAATACAATCCGCAAAGCTGATTTCAAAAATCAAGAACCTGAAATG
>JBJKSV010000506.1:0-10341 GCA_046703605.1 Limisphaerales bacterium | reverse complement strand
GTCCAGTCCGAAGTTGAGATTCGTTCTTTGAGGTGAAAGGCCCCGCGGTGAGTCGATTCCGGCGATCACACCTGAGTAGTTACCTGCGGAGATGGAGTGGGCCGTGAGTTTGCGGGGGTGGGCACTTGAATTGTCCGTAGGTGACATTGGCTGCCATTGGCTGACATTGGGTGTAATCGGGGAGAAGCTGGAACGCTGAGATACGGCGGAGATGGGAGCCGCCGAAGAGCTGAAATGGTGAAACCCTGCGGAGGGCAGCCCGGTTCAAGATGTCATTTTCATTTTTCACTCTCTACTATGTATTGGGCTGCCAAACGGTGCGTTAGCCGGACAAACGGCAAAAAAAGTTGATTTTCCGGGGCTAAACCGTGCGGGAGGGCTGCGGGGCGCTGGTGTACGAGCGGTTGAAGGCGCTGGAACCGAAGTGGGGGCGCAAAGTGGCGGAACTGAGACGATATTACGGGGGGTTTGAGAGGATAGAGGATCCGCTGTCGGACCCGAGGGCGAGGAGACTTTACAGGAGAGGGGCCATAGAGGGAACGGACATCGGGGAGGACCACTTTTGAGAGCAGGCGCAAGTGGCAGGGCCGCCGGGGGAGCCTACAAGGCCTACGCAGTGCCCTTCGGTCGGGGTGCGAGAACGCTAATCTGCGCTAATAAACGCTAATCTCAGGGAAGAGCACCCCATGTCAATCCTCTTTATTCTTGACCCAGAGGCGCCAGAAGCCCAGAATGCGGCTCGTGAATCCGATTGTGTCAGTCGGCGGAATCCTTGCGGTGCTCTATCTCGCCTGTGTAGTAGGCGTTGTCATCTACGTGTTGACGCTCTTGGCCCGGTTTGTCAGTGCTCACGAGCGAGCTGTCAACGCGCTTGAGACTATCGCACGCAAACTGCGAGACGACTACAAGCCGTGAACGGATTCGCTTTCGCCGGACGAGAGCCCGGGTTAAGCAGCCTGAGCGCGTAGGGTCTCCGGAGGTTGGAGTGGCTGGGGTGAGCGCACTGTCAGAGCAGGCTGGTTGCATGAAGCGGCTGCGGCGGGTTCCGGACCTTACGCCAGCGCCACGTATGAACCAGGCCTTCGCCTGAGTGGCGGCATGTTCCAGGGCGTTGCCCTTCGCTGCTATGACTGACTTCTGCTTTCAAAGTTTCTGCTTTCCCTTCGCATGCTCATTGCCGCCCACGCTCGAGAGATTTAACCTCACCCGGCTTGACTTGTCTGCGACGTGTTTTGAGACTCAAGGCCGGGATTGTAAACTGATCATGAAGAGATTATTCCTCCTCGACGGCATGGCGCTGGTTTACCGGGCGCACTTCGCGTTCATCAGCCGGCCGATTCTTACCTCGAATGGGGTGAACACCTCGGCCCTCTACGGCTTTACTCAAACGCTGCTGGACATCCTCAATAACCAGCAGCCGACTCATATCGTTGTTGCCTTCGATACCGAGGCCCCTACGCATCGGCACAAGGAATTCCCGGATTACAAGGCCACGCGCCAGGTCATGCCTGAAGACCTCAGCCAGGCCCTGCCCCACGTGCGCCGCATGATTGAGGCCTTCAACATCCCTGTCATTACCTGTGAGGGATTCGAGGCCGACGACATCATCGGCACCCTGGTCCGCCGGGCGGAGAAGGAGGGCTTTGAGTCTTACATGGTGACGCCGGACAAGGATTTCGGCCAATTGGTCGATGCGAACACGTTCATCTACAAACCCTCGCGGATGGGCGAAGGGGTCGAGATCATGGGCGTGCCGGAAGTTCGAAGCCGCTGGGGCATCGAGCGGCCTGCGCAGGTCGTTGACATTCTGGCGCTGATGGGCGATTCGTCCGATAACATCCCCGGAGTGGCAGGCATTGGCGAAAAGACCGCCATGAAGCTCATCGCCCAGTATGGCAGCGTGGAGAACCTTCTGGCCCACGCCGAAGAGCTTACGGGCCGGGCCAAATCGGCGCTCTCCGCCGGCCGCGACCAGGCATTGGCCTCCAAACGCCTGGCTACGATCCTTTGCGAGGCACCCTGCCAGACGGATCTCGAATCGTTCAAGTTGCAGCCAGCCGATGAGCCCCGGCTAAAGGAATTGCTCATCGAGTTCGAATTCAATTCCATTGGTCGGCGCTTGTTCGGTGAGGATTTCAAAGCCGGGCGCGGCTTTGCCGCTGCCGTCCTGCCGACGCAGAAGCCGGGGCGCCACCGTGGGCAAGAGACCCAGGAATTGCCTTTGCATGATACGCCGAAACTCCCTCTCCCAGCGCCTGCGCCACGAACAGCCGCCGGTCTCAAGACCCTCGCCAATGTGCCGCACGAATACCAAATTGTCGTTTTTGATGCGGAGCGGACCCGTCTGCTCCGAAAGCTCGATCAACAGGTTCGGTTCAGTTTTCACACCGACGCCACCGGCACGGACTACAAGGAGGCTCGGCTGCTTGGACTGGCCTTTTCATTCAAACCTCACTCAGGTTTCTACGTGCCTTTGCCGGCCGAACCTGCCGAGGCCGTCCGCGTTCTCGACCAGTTCCGGCCGGTGCTTGAATCCAACGACAACGAAAAGGTCGGACACGACCTAAAGCGGGATTTGAGCCTTCTGAGGCAACGCGGACTGGAGGTTGGCGGCAAGCTTTTCGATACGATGATCGCCCACAGCCTGATCGAACCCGATATGCGCCACACCTTGGGCTATTTGTCTGAGGCCTGTTTGGGTTATACACCGCTTCTGGAGGGTCGGGGTCAGTCCTCCCTTTTTCGCGCAGTCATGGAAAACGAAGTGGCGGAAAAAGGTGCAGGATTGACCCCGCCGCCGGAGAACTCGAGGACAAGTCGCGCAACGGAACGTGCGGACCTCGCTCTCCAGCTTCGGACCGCGCTTGAACCTCTGCTCAAAGAGAAGGCTCAGGAACGGGTCTTTTTCCAGATCGAGTCGCCGCTCATCCCGGTGCTCGTCTCAATGGAATACGAAGGGATCAAGGTCGATGCGGCGGCTTTGGCTGAGTTTGGCGTGCAACTGGCCAAGGAAATGTCCGAATCGGAGAAGACCATCTGCCGGTTGGCCGGCACGACCTTCAACCTGAATTCGCCCCGTCAACTTGGCCAGATCCTTTTTGATGTGCTAAAGATCTGCGAGGCGCCAAAGAAAACCAAGACCGGCCAATACGCCACGGACGAACAAACCCTGCTGGCGCTGGCGCCCGACCACGAAATTGTCCAGCGCCTCCTCGAATATCGAACGGCGGCGAAACTCAAGTCCACCTACGCGGACGCATTGCCCACTGCTATTTGGTCAAAGACAGGCCGCATCCATACTACCTTCAACCAGGTCGCCACCGCCACGGGCAGGCTCAATTCCCAAAATCCGAATCTGCAGAATATCCCCATCCGCACCGAGCGCGGGCAGGAAATCCGGCGGGCATTTGTCCCGCGAGACCAGGAGTATTTGCTGCTCTCGGCGGATTACTCGCAAATCGAGTTGCGCATCATCGCCGCCCTGAGCCACGAAGCGGGCCTGCTGGAGGCCTTCAAAGACGGCCTGGATGTCCACACGGCAACCGCTGCGCGCGTCTATGGTGTGCCGCTCGATCAGGTGGTTCCAGAGATGAGGCGCAAGGCCAAGATGGTCAATTACGGCATCGCCTACGGCATCTCCCCCTTCGGCCTGGCGCAACGGCTTGGCATCCCTCGAAAGGAAGCGAGCGATATCATCGACCAGTATTTCAGCCAGTTTCCTGGCATCCGCAAATACATGGATGACACCATCGCCTTCGCGCGAAACCATGGCTATGTCGAAACCGTCAGCGGACGCCGCCGGTACATCCGCGATATCCGTTCGGCCAACAACACCGTCCGGGCCGGCGCCGAGCGCAACGCCATTAACGCCCCTATCCAGGGCACCGCGGCGGATATGATCAAAATCGCGATGGTCAATATCCATCGCGAGCTGATGCAGCGCGGTCTCCGGACACGCATGCTCCTCCAGGTCCATGATGAACTGGTGTTTGACCTCTTCCGCCCCGAAGAGCCCGAAGTCCGCCACCTGGTCGAAGATAAAATGCAAACCGCCCTCCCCCTCGAGGTTCCCATTGTGGTGGAAATGGGAGCGGGCGAGAACTGGCTGGGAGCGCACTGAACCCTGCGCCTCCCTGAGGCTGCCAAGGAGACAGATCGAGCAGACTAACGCCATACAAACTGCGCTGCACCGCCCAGCCGAACGCGCGGTCGGCGGCCAGGTGCAGGCGCGTTGTTAGCCGTCCGGCGGTCAGGTCCGATACACGTCCTTGCGGTGCCTGACGCGCTGGACCTCGATGATCCTGGACCTGGCGAACACCTCATAGATGATCCGGTAATCACCGACTCGAACGCGGTGGGTGTGTTCTGTGCCCGCCAGCTTTTCAGAGCCGTGCAGAAACGGGTTTTCAACCAGAGCCTAGACCTCGGCCAGAACGCGATGGACGTCGTGGGAGGGCAGCCTGCGGAGGTCCTTCCTGGTGGAAGTGCGCCACTGGATACTAAATGAGGCCATCTCGCCTCAACTCAGCTTTGAACTCCTCGTGCGGAATGGTCGGTTCCCCCCGCCGCTCGGCGATTGCCGCGAGATCATCGATGTCTTCAAGCAGCTTTTCGTAATCTGGAATAGGCAGCACGACCGCCGTCTTGTTGCCGGCCTCGTCGGTAAGATATTGCAAGGCCTCACTCATGCGGAAAAGATGGCGCTGCGATTGCGGCCTGTCGAGGCAGGAAATTCATCTGGAACTGCGCTCGCTCTGGCCGCCATCCCCAACCGCTGTCCATCGCCCGTCATGGAAAAGCAGGAAGAATTCGAGGAAGAGGCCGAGAAAAGGCCAAAAGAATGACTCCTTGCGAATGACATTGCGCTAGGACCTGCGTGCGGGCCTTCGTGCCAGCCGAAGATCCTTGAGCGCCGGACAGGTCGCCGCCAGGCGGTGCCATCGGCGCAGTCGTTCCCGGTTGGTTTCAACGTTGACCCGCTCCCGTACCTCCTCCGGCACCGGCCCAAACCGCGCCTCCAGGAGCTCCAGGACAGCCTCCTGCGCAGCTATCAGTTGTCCTTGTTGGAGACCCTTCTCAATCCCTTGCTGGAGACCTTTCTCAATCCCTTGTTGGATGCCTTTCTGAACCCCCTGTTGGATGCCTTTCTGAATCGCGAACCGCTCCACGCTCGTTACGTATGGCATATTCTGTTTCCTTTCAAATTCAAACAACTGCTTCTGGTACTCCAACTCCAGGTCCTCCGGCAGTTTCACCAGCCAGTCCAAAAACCGGTGCAACTCCAGTATGTCCGCCTTCTTAAATCCAACCTCATAGAGCCGCCGCGCCAACTCCCACTTCAACACCCTCCGCCGCTCGGCGTCCTTGCCCGTCTGTTGCGCCACCCAGTTGGCCAGAATCACAATAGCCGCCGGCTCACGGCTGGCGCGTAACGCCGCCTCATCCACTGTCAAATCTAACAGCTTGCAAACCGAAAAGTCAAACCGCACCCGCGTCCCCGGAAGCACCATCTCATAGTGCGTGGGACGCCAGTTCGGGTCGGTGTCCGCCAGCACCGCCAAGGTAATCACCGGACGCCCATACACATCCATCGCCCGGTAGTTGTAGCGATACAACCGCACCTCAAATGTCGGGTCGGGCCGGTGCTGAATCTCTACGTGCAACAGGATCCATTCCTCGGAGCCGTTCCGCAGCCACACCTTGATGAGCAGGTCCACACACTTCTTGCCCGATTCGGCCCGGCCGACAATTTTCTGCAATTCCTTGTCCAGGAATTCAGGCCGGCGGCGCCAATCAATCGCCCGCTCAACTTTCGGGAAACAAATCCCCAGGAAAGAGCGCAGGTAAATCCGCCAGCCTTCCTTCCACGGGCTGTCGTATTCAGTGGTCTTGCGCATAGGTTGGTAGCTCCGCCGGCACCATCGCAGGTCGCGATTGCAAACACCAGCCTCAAAGTTCCAAAAAGTGCGCGACAAAGTAGCCGTTAAAACACCCTCTTAATCACGCCTTCCGCGCCCTCCATAGGAAATAGACCGGCACACCGGCCAGGACGATGAGCAAGCCCGGCCAAGTAGTCTGGGTCTTGTAGAGGAGCAGCACCAGCAGGATGACGGTGGCCGCGGCGAGATACATAACCGGGACAAAGGGGTATCCGAAGGCGCGGTAGGGCCGCTCGGCGTCCGGGCGCTTTCGCCGGAGCACAAACAGGCCGACGATGGTCAGGACATAGAAGATGAGGACGGCGAAGATGACGTAATCGAGCAAGTTGCTGTAGAGGTTGCCGTACATTTGGAGTCCCGTGTGCGGGTCCAGAACCGGCGCACCGGTGAGCGGATTGCGCAGGCGGGTTCGCGGCAGCACCAGGAAACAGGTCCAGACGCACTGCAGCGCAAGCCCCACCGCCGGAACGCTTCGGCGGCTGAGTTTGCCGGTGGCCTTAAAAAACAGGCCGTCCTTAGCCATAGCGTAATAGACCCGGGCGCCGGCAAGGATGAGGCCATTATTGCAGCCGAAGGTCGAAACCATGATGGCCACGGCCATGATGGCGGCCCCTGTGCCACTGAACACGGTCTGGATAGCGACGGTGGCGACGCGGTCGCCTGGGGCGGTCTGGATCTGGTGCAGCGGCAGCAGGCAGAGATAGGCCACGTTGGCCAGGCAATAAAGCAGCGTCACCAGCATCGTGCCCGCCGCCAGTGAAAGGGGGATGTTCCGTCTCGGGTTCTTCACCTCGCCCGCGGTGAAAGTGATGTTGTTCCAGGCATCTGAGGAAAAGAGGGACCCGACCTGGGCGACGCAAAACGCGACAAATATCCCGAAGACGCCCGCCTCCGCCGTTATGGTTGGGAAGAGGGAGAGGTCGGGCTTGATCGAGGCCGGGTTGTGGATGGCCCAGATGTTGTGGAAATTGGCTTTGATGGCCGAGGCGTTTGGGGCGAAGACCAGGCCGATCAGGATGAGCGCCGCCAAAGCCAGAGTCTTTGCGGAGGTAAAAACATTCTGGATCAGCTTGCCGACCTGGAGTCCGCGCGTGTTGACCAGCGTCAGCAACACGATAATCCCAATGCCGACCAATTGCTGCACCGAGAGGCTGATGGCGTAGTTCGTCGAGAGTTTGACGGGAGGGACGAGCCAGGTGGTGGAGGAAACCGCTGGAACCAGCACACCGAGGTAACGCGCGAAGGCCACGGCCACGGCGGCGATGGTGCCGGTCTGAATCACGAGGAAGGAAGTCCAGCCATAGAGAAAACCCCAGAGCGGGCTGTAGGCTTCACGGAGATAGACATATTGGCCCCCGGCGTGCGGCATCATGGCCGCCAGCTCGCCATAACTGAGGGCCGCGCTGATCGTCAGCGCGCCCGTCACCAGCCACGTGACCAGGAGCCAACCCGTCGAGCCGACCTGGCGCGCAATATCGGAAGAGACAATGAAGATGCCCGAGCCAATCATCGACCCGGCCACAATCATGGTCGAGTCGAGAAAGCCTAGGCCCTGAACAAAGCCGGTTTTCGGCGGCGAATCAGTCATACGAGGGAGATCCCTTACCCGAATGTTTCATACGCGGGTAGGGCGCGCAGGGGACTGCGCGCGCTACCTACAGACTGTTGCCGTTTTATCCGTGACATGAAACACTCGTGCTAGAGGTTGTCTTGGTCTGTCTTCATTTGTGGTAATGGTTGGAATTCGTGTTTGTGCAAGCGGCTATGCCGAAATCCATAGAAGTAGTAGAGCACCAACCCCACGGCCATCCAGCCAAAGAAGCGGATCCACGTGACGCTTGGGAGTTCGAACATGAGGTAACCGCAGGAGCCAATCGCCGCCAGCGGCACCCAGGGCACCAACGGAACACGGAACGGACGCGGGCGCTCCGGTTCGGCACGGCGAAGGATAAGAATGCCCGCCGCCACCAACGCGAAGGCGAAGAGCGTCCCGATATTGGTCAACTCGACCAGCTCATTGATGTTCGCGATTGAAGAACAGACCGCAACAAAGACGCCGGTGATCAACGTCGTGACATAGGGGGTTCGGTAGCGTGGATGGACCTTGGCGGCCCATCCAGGGAGCAATCCATCGCGGCCCATGGAGAAGAAGATGCGCGGCTGGCCCGCCTGGTACGGCACCAGGGCGGAGGTAGTAGCCAGGACCGCCCCGAAGGCAATGACACTCGCCGTCCACCGCATGCCGAGGTCGGAGAAGGCGGCCGCCAACGGTTCGGCATTATCGAGGGTATTCCACCGGGCCATTCCCGTGAGCACGATAGAGACAGCGATGTAAAGGACCGTGCAAACGACGAGGCTGGCCAGGATGCCAATCGGCATGTCCCGCTGAGGATTGCGCGTTTCCTCAGAGGCGGTGGATACCGCGTCAAAACCGATGTAAGCAAAAAAGATGATAGCGGCGGCGCTGGAGATGCCTTTGACGCCGTTGGGGGCGAAAGGCCTCCAGTTTGCCGGATGGATGTACATCGCGCCGAGGACGACAAAGAACAGAACGATAGCCAGTTTGCCCACGACCAACCCGGTGTTGAATCCCGCCGTCTCCCGGATTCCGACCAGCACTACCCAGGTCACCAGCGCGACAATACCAAAGGCCGGTACGTTGAATATGATCGGCAAACCGAGGACTCGCGGGGCATGCTGGAGCGCCTGGGCGTCATGTAGGACGCTGCCTCCAAGGGTTGCCAGGGCCACGTGATGGGCACTGGCCTTGGCGACCTGCGCCGCCGCTTGAAAGGCGGAGCGGTAATCGGTGCCAAGCCAGGCGGGGAAATGGAGGTGAAATCCGGCCAGCAGCGACTGGAAATAGCCCGACCAGGAGACCGCAACCGCGGCATTGCTGATGGCGTATTCGAGAATCAGGTCCCAGCCAATAAGCCAGGCGGCCAACTCGCCCAGCGTCGCATACGCGTAAGTGTAGGCCGAGCCGGAAACAGGAACCATCGCCGCAAATTCGGCATAGCAGAGCGCCGCAAATCCGCACGCCACCGCGACGATAAGGAAGGAAACAACCAGCGCCGGCCCGGCTCCGATGTGTTCTCCCCCGCCCGCCGCCGCCGTGCCAATCGTCGTGAAGATGCCCGCTCCCACAATCGCCCCGACCCCCAGCATCGTAAGCTGCACCGGCCCCAGCGCGCGCCGGAGCTGATGCTGCGGGTCAGCCGTCTCTCCGACCAGGCGATCCAGGGATTTTCTACGGAACAGTCCCGCCATAAATGGAGCGCCCCCTCAATCTCGCCGCCGAGCTTGGGCGAACTTTCCGTCCCGGCGCTCACGACAGGCATTGGCGCGGTGCATGCGGGCCGCGGGTCGATTGGCCTGCTCCAGATACATGCCCATCAACCGGCCTCGTTTGGACCGGTGTTGTTTTGAGCGGAGCGTCTGCTGGATGCGCGCCATGAGATGGTGCAGCCACCGAGTCATGGCACGCCATTCGACGGTGCCGGCATCCTCACGGCCATCATACGTCGCAGATGCGCACGCATTCTTCCAGCGAGGCCAGCGCGTCGGACCTGCTGGGGATGAACTCCTGGGCGACGAATCCTTTGAAGCCCGTGGAGAGAATGGCGCGCATGACCGCCGGGTAGAATATCTCCTGCGTATCGTCAATTTCATGCCGGCCCGGGACGCCGCCGGTGTGGTAATGGGCGATGTATTGATGACTGTCCTTGATGGTGCGGATGAGGTCTCCCTCCATGATCTGCATGTGGTAAATGTCATAGAGGAGCCTGAAGCGTTCAGAGCCGACCCGTTTGCACAGTTCCACGCCCCAAGCCGTGTGATCGGCCATGTAATCCTTGTGATCCACCTTGCTGTTCAGCAACTCCATCACCACCGTGACCTTGTTTTTCTCGGCGATGGGCATGAGCCGCTTCAGGCCTTTGGCGCAATTCTCCAGGCCCTGCTCGTCGCCCATTCCCCTGCGGACGCCCGAAAAGGTGATGATGTGCGGAAAGCCATATTCAGCAACCTTGGGAATGGCGGCAGCGAATTTGGGCAGCAGAACATCATGATGCTCGACCCGGTTCCACCCATAAGGAATACTGTCCGGCCCGTTGCACATGGCGCAAGTCAGCCCGGCCTGCTTCACGGTGTTCCACTGGTCAGGGCCGAGCAGGTCAATTGATACGAGTCCCAAGTTATAGCAGCGGCGGCAGAACTCCTCGAATGTCATTTTGGCGGGCTGTCCCTTCCGGGGATTCAGGAGGCTTCCGTAACACCAGGCGCAAACCGAGTGGTGAATGTTGCCTTTGAGCATCACCCGCACGCCTTCTTCCTCTGCCGCCCACGCGGAGTGAGTTGCGCCGGCTGCCAGCGCAGCCGTGGCGCCGCCAAGGGTCCGCAG
>JBJKSV010000505.1:0-9205 GCA_046703605.1 Limisphaerales bacterium | reverse complement strand
GCCTGTACGGATTGCCATGACGGGACGTTCTAGCGAGCCGGCGCTCAGACCATTCTTCCCATGTCATTGAACATTATGCTTTTGGCATTATGTAGTTGGCATCGCCGATGCATAATGCTGAATGTCCAATGCGTAATGAACAATGCCGCTGGGCGCCGCAGACCTCTTCACCCTCGCCCCACACGCAGCAAAATTTGGCCTGTCTGCAACACGTTTTGAAACTCACGGACTCCCATGCAAATCAAAAAAGCCATCATTACCGCCGCAGGCAAGAGCCAGCGCACCTTGCCGCTCCAGACTCTGGTCGATTGCGATGGACAGGCCAAAACCGCCCTGCGTATCCTTGTCGAAGAAATCCTCTCCGCCGGCATCGATGAGATTTGCGTCGTCGTTTGCCGCGGCGATCAGGAGGCCTACTCCGCCGCGGCGGGCGGCCAGAATGCCCGGCTCCGTTTCGTTGAGCAAGCTGAGCCACTGGGTTATGCCCATGCGGTATTTTCCGCTCGAGAATTCACTTCAAGCGAACCGTTTTTGCTCCTGGTCGGCGACCATCTCTACGTCAGCGGCGGCCAGAAACGTTGCGCCCAGCAGTTGGTCGAGGTCGCCGCAATGGAAAATTGTTCCGTCTCCGCCGTTCAGGCAACCCATGAAAGCAAGCTGCCCTTTTACGGCACGGTCGGCGGACACCTTGCCCCCGGTCGCAAGGGCCTCTATGAAGTCTCCGAAGTGCTGGAGAAACCCACCCCCACTGAAGCCGAACAACGCCTGATCGTTCCCGGGCTGCGCGCGGGCCATTATCTCTGCTTTTTTGGCATGCATGTGTTGACGCCTGCCGTGATGGACCTCCTCGAAGAGGGGTTGGCGTCGGCCGGCGCCAGCAAACCGGCACTGAGCGTGGCCCTGGCCAAGCTTGCCAGGCGCGAACGTTACCTGGCTTGCGAGCTCCTCGGACGCCGCTACGACATCGGGGTCAAATACGGGCTTCTCACCGCTCAGCTTGCCCTGGCCCTCGAGGGCCAGGACCGTGAAGAGGTTCTCAGCGGTTTGGTGGACCTGCTGGCCCGCCGAACAATGCGCTAACCAGGCAAATCCCCAGGCGATCATGCCATGGGGCGCTCACCTTGGTGTAGATCCGGTAAACTGCCCCTTTGTGCCCCACGACCGCTGTCCGAAGGTGTAACAGGAGGAAACCCTGCGGGCTTGCCCCGGCTTCCAACGCCGGCCTGCCCGATTAGAACCAACCGAAAATCAAAGAACACTACAGGAGACTATAATGAGAACATCAAGACGATGGATTGCCCTCGCGGGCGCGGCGTTGATTGGAGTCGGCGTGTCGCCCTCCTTTGGACAACAGAATTATGGACAGACCAGCACCGCGAAGGCCGCTGGACAAAACCAAAAGGCCCAGTCCGGCCAATACAGCACCCTGGAGACCCAGGCACGCCAAACCATCAAGACCTTCAAGCAGAAAGACCCAAGCATGAAACCCTTCTTCCGCAAGTCAGCCGGCTACGCCGTCTTTCCCGCGATAGGAGAAGGCGCGTTCGTTGTCGGCAGTTCGCATGGAAAAGGGATTGTGTTTGAGCACGGCAAGCCAGTCGGCGAGACCACGATGACCTCGGCCAGCATCGGCGCCCAGGTCGGCGGAAAGTCCTTTTCCGAAATCATCTTCTTCCAAAACCCGCAAACACTTCAAAGCTTCAAGCAAGGCAACTACCAATTCAGCGCCGGTATAGGCGCGGTTGCCGCCAGTTCAAGCGCGGCTCGACAAATCAACTATAGAAATGGCGTAGCCGTGTTCACAACCTCCGGCCAGGGCCTGATGGCCAAGGCCTCTGTGGGAGGTCAGAAGTTTTCCTATCAACCGCTCCCCGGTCAAGCCCGAGAGATGGGCGGCGGCGGAGTCAGCGCCCAAAGTGGGACGTCCACCGGCAGTGGTCGCAATACGCAGAGCCAGAAAAACAGCTCTCCGAAGTAAAGACGCGGGATAGGCATCCCCGGGGCCACATACACCCGGGGACCTGATCTGACACAAACGGCATCGATGAAATCAGTGGCGGGGGCTTCAGGCCGTCAGGATGCCGCCTTGGCTGGCGTTGCTAACCATTTTTCGGTAGCGGGCCAGCCAGCCGCTGAGGTCGCGCTGAACGGGCCGCCAGGTTTGCTGGCGCTCGGCCAACTCGGCTTCCGCCACCAGGATGTCGATGCGGCGGCTGGGGAAGTCGATACGCAGACGGTCGCCATTGCGCAGCAGACCTATCGGACCACCCTCGGCCGCTTCGGGAGAGACGTGTCCGATGCAGGCGCCGGCGGTGCCGCCGCTGAACCGGCCATCGGTGATGAGGGCGACCTTATCGCTTAGGCCCATGCCAACAATATAGCTGGTGGGCGAAAGCATTTCCTGCATGCCCGGACCTCCGCGTGGCCCTTCATTTCGAATCACAACGATGTCGCCGGCTTTGACCTTGCTACCAAGAATGCCTTCGCAGGCCTCCTCCTGGCTTTCAAAGATGACGCAGGGACCCTCAAAGGTGAAGCCCTCGCCGCAATAGGCCTTGAAGGCGTCGCTGATCCCGGCGGTCTTGACCACGCTGCCTTCGGGGGCGAGTTGTCCGTACAGGATGGCCAGGCCGCCCTCGGGCATGTAGGCGGTCTCTTTAGTGCGGATGCAATCGCGGGGGTCGAATCGGAAGGCGGAGTCGTAGGGCATCAGTCCGCTGGGCTGGACTTCATCCAGTTGTGCCTGGCGGTATTCGTGATAGGCCTTTGGAATCTGCCAGCCCTTCATTTTGCCGATGCGCACCAGGCAGGAGATTTTCTTGTCCTGGCCCTTTTCGTATCTCCAAACGACTAGGACCGGGGTTTGCTTGAGATTGCCGAGCTCGGCGCGCACCAAGCCCTTCCACTCGCTGAATTTCTGCCGCAGCCCCTCTTCGATTGCGGCCCCGCCTTGCCAGACGGTGTTCTCATCGACCTGAAAATGGGCATCCTCCGTGAAGAGGGCTCGAGCGGTGGCGGCGTCTTCGGCATTGAGGGCGGCGGCAAGCCGCCAGAGTGTGATGGCACGGCTGTCGGCGGGCAAGAAGAGGAGGGGCTTGGGGGCGAGATTGCCGCTGGCGGTTCGGGCGGCGGGGCCGAGCTTGTCGTTCGGGTCGAGAACGAGCGCCGAGCAACCGGAGAGGCGTGCGGCCTTGGCCCAGCCGCTGCACGTTTCGGAGCGGACATCCCACTCGTCAATATTCTCGCCGATAGTCTTTCCGGTAACGGTGACACAGGACGGGGTCAGGGCGCCCATCCGCTTGAGTTCACCCAGGATGGTGTGGATGCCGCCGGCGCGATGGACATCCTGGACATGGTAGTTCGAGGACGGAGACACCTTGCAGAGACAGGGCACGCGCCGCGAGATGGCGTCGATTCGCTGGATGTCGTAAGCGATGCCCGCCTCGCGCGCGATGGCCAGAGTATGCAGGACGGTATTGGTCGAGCCGCCCATGGCGACGTCGAGGGCGAGGGCGTTGTCGAAGGCCTCCAGGGTGGCGATGTCGCGCGGCTTGATATCCTTTTCGATGAGCTTGAGGATGGCGCGGGCGGCGCGGTCATAAAGGGCCTCTCGTTCCTTTGAAACGGCCAGGATGGTGCCGTTGCCCGGCAGGGCCATGCCGAGGGCTTCACAGAGGCAATTCATTGAGTTGGCAGTGAACATGCCCGAACAGGAGCCGCAAGTAGGGCACGCGCTCTGCTCCAGTTTGAGCAGAGCCTCGGGAGAGATCTGGCCCGTCTGCAGCTCGCCCACGCCTTTGAAAACGGAGATGAGATCGGATTTCTGCGTGGCGGGCCGGAGGTGGGCGGGCAGATCGCCTTCCTCGGCCTGTTGGGCGATGCCCGCCGCCATCGGACCGCCGCTGACAAAGACCGTCGGGATATTGACACGCATGGAGGCCATGAGCATGCCCGGGACGATCTTATCGCAATTCGGGATGCAGATCATGCCATCGAAGCAGTGCGCCCGTACCATCGACTCGACGCAATCGGCGATGAGCTCGCGAGAGGGCAGGGAGTACTTCATCCCGCCGTGGCCCATGGCGATGCCGTCGTCGATGCCGATGGTGTTGAAAATCAGTGGCACGCCGCCGGCCTCGCGCACCAGGCGCTTGACCAGCAGCCCGACCTCATTCAAATGCGCATGGCCGGGGATGCAGTCGGTGTACGAGTTGACGATGGCAACAAACGGTTTGTCCCAGTCCGCCTCCGATTCGATGGAACCAGTGGCGCGCAACAGGGAACGATGGGGGGCCCGTTCGGGACCCTTTTTGATCATGTCAGAACGCATAGAACTGGGGTTATCTTTGCCGCCGGTGGCGCAAAAGGCAATGAGAAAGCGTCCGGCAGCCTGGAGGCTTGCTATGAACCGCATTGCGCCTAAGCTGATGTGAGAGACCCTCTCAGGAAGGGCGAAAAGGCATGATTCGTTCGCTGGTTTTTACGACACAAGGCCGCTTGCACAGCAGGAACATTGAGATGTTCCTGATGCCAACGCTGCTGACCGACACCAACCTGTTTCTGTGGGTTGATCTGGAGAGCCCGACTCCCGAGGAGACGAAGTATGTGTTGGAGGACGTGTTTCATTTCCATCCCCTTTCAATCGAAGACTGCGTGATGGCCAGCCCCTCGCCCAAGGTAGAGGAATACGTCGCCAAAGAAGAGGACCGATTTGCGCCCTACCTGTTCATGGTCATCCACGCGGTCGATTACAGCCGCAAGGACGGGGTTTTTGCCACCAGCGAGCTGAACTTCTTTTTGGGCAAGAATTTTCTGGTCACCTATCACGAAGGCGCCTTGCGCAGCATCGCGCAGACCGAAGAGACCGCCATCCGCTCAACTACGCATATTGCCCGCGCGCCCGACCGTGTGGCGCACACGCTCCTTGATTCCATCGTTGAGAACTACAAGCCGGCGCTGGATGAGTTGGCGATGGAGATTGCCGAACTGGAACAACAGGCCCTTGAGGACACCGGCGCCCAGACCATGAACAAGATCATGGGTGTCAAGAAAGAGGTGCTTCACCTCCGCCAGATCATCGGCCCGCAACGGGAAGTGCTGGCCCGGTTCGCCCGGGGCGAATTCAAGCTAATCCGTGGGCACATGGTGCCGTATTACCGGGATGTCTACGACGCGCTCTATCAGATTGCGGAGTTGGCCCAGAGCTATACCGATTCGCTCACCGGCATCTTGCAAGTCTATCTGAACATGTCCTCAAACCGGACGGGGGAGGTTGTCAAGTTGCTGACGATGATCACTGTGATCACGACCCCGCTGATGATGGTGGGCACATGGTATGGCATGAACTTCCACGACATGCCGGAGCTGAGCTGGAGACATGGCTACCTGGTGGCGGGCGCGTTGACACTTTTCTCCACCCTGGCGACCTACGGGTATTTCAAGAAACGAAAATGGTTTTAGCCCGAATTTGTCATACGCGGGCAGGCCGGCACGCAGAGGACTTCGCTCCCTGCCTACTGACTGTTGCCGTTCTGCGCGTAACATGAAATATTCGGGCTAGCCCGCAAGTATGGCCGTAAAATCCAATTTTCTCGACAAGGTTCTAGGGCGGATCGGACGCCTCGATGCCGAGGGCCTGCAGACGGTCGTTCAGCGCCTGGCCCGGGAGCGGAGCTTTCTCGAGATGCTCTTCAATACGATCGAAGACGGGGTGCTGGTGGTGGACGAATCCGGACGGATTCTCTACTTCAACCAGTCGGTCACTCGGCTGCTTGGCCTGCAACCCGATGTCGAGGGCGAGCCGATTACCCGGTTTGTGCCGGACCTGGATTGGGAGCGAATCGCAAGATTCGATGCCGATGGCGGCCAGGCGATCGTGCGCCATGAATTCGAGGTGCATTATCCCCGGAGTCTGTTCCTGAGGCTTTACGCCGCGCCGCTGGACGGTCAGGCGGCTGGCAGCGCCGGTGTCGCGCTCATTTTGCACGACGCAACCGAGGCCCGGCAGCGCACCTTCGAGGCCATCGAGAGCGAGCGGATTCAGGCGCTGACATTGCTGGCAGCCAGCGTTGCCCATGAAGTCGGCAATCCGCTCAACGCACTCCACATCCATTTACAGCTCATGGAGCGCGAAGTCAGGAAGATCAAGGCGGTGTCCCAGGGCTGCGGCTCTGGGGAAGGTCCATCGGCAGCAAGGCGGCGCCGGGCGCCGGACATGGGGATCGCGCCCGGAGACCTGCCGGAAATCAGCGGCAAACTCGAACAATTTCTGGGGGTGGCCAAAGGTGAGATTCACCGTCTGGATTACATCGTCACTCAGTTTCTCCAGGCCATCCGCCCAAGCCCGCCCCAGCTCAGGCCCGCCTCGCTCAACGACGTTGTTCACAAGACCCTCAAGCTTCTTGAGCCGGAACTGAACAACCGCGGATTGAATGTCCGGCTGCGCCTGGCGCGGCATTTGCCCCTGAACCCACTCGACAGCACGCAAATCGAGCAAGTGCTCGTGAACCTGATCAAGAACGCCATGCAGTCGATGACCCGAGGGGGCGTGCTGACCCTTCAGACTGGCGAGGGTTCTGAAGATGTCTGGGTGAGTGTGGCTGATACCGGGCATGGCATCTCGCAGGAGCAGATCAACCGTATCTTCGAGCCTTTTTACACGACCAAGAAGAAGGGAACCGGCCTGGGCCTGATGATTGTGCAGCGCATCGTGCGCGCCCACGGCGGGCGTATCGAGCTGGAAAGCCACGCCGGGCAGGGGACGACCTTTCGCATCTTTCTGCCTCTACACGAGCGCAAACCCCGGCTGCTGGAAGCGCCGCCGCAAGTTTGAGTTATCCTGACCACCCGACACCAGTTTTTGAAGCAAGGAGCGAGCGCCGCTCTCATCGGCGCAGGCGTTAGCGCCATCCCAACCTGTCTTGCCGATGCCGACCCGGCAGCGAACCCGGTGAAACGGGCCTCAAACTCCGAAGGTGGCCAGCCGGCCCCCGGCTTTGAGTTCATCAACAGCAGCATCGAGAACGGTTCGCCGCTTTGGTACGATTTCGCCAGAGCTTGCCCGGAAACCGGCTCCGACTTGAGGTGGAGATGCCCGGCCCGCGGCTTTACGTGGCCCGCGTCGAACCTTATTGCGTCTCCAATTTGGCCCGGCTCTTCGGCGCTATCAGGAGCCATCCGCAAGTCGATATCACGCACATTGGCGAAACGGTGGAGAGCCGCTCACTGGAAATCGTTCGCATCGGAAATCCTCAGGCCCCACACCGGGTTATCGTCTGGAACTGCACAATGACGGCGGAGGCCAACTCCAGCCTAGCCGCTCCAAAGTGCCGCAGTTGCAAGAATATCTGCGGCGAATGGCAATCCTGGAGCGACTGCTGCGCCGCTACACCTGGTTCACGGTCGGGAGCAGCTCCAGTTCGTTCAAGAACCCGGTAACGCTCGGCAAAGGCTGGCTCGAACGCTATGGGACTGACGCCGTGGTTCACAAGTTCAACTGCAACTGGATTGCGGGCCTGCACGATTACTCCTCCGCCCGTCATTGGCAAGACTACGGCGCGGGGTCGGCAACCGTGTTCTTCGAGTACTTCCGCCAGAGGCGCCAAGGCGCCCGAACTAACCCAACTTCGCGGATTCGAGACGCGCGGCTCATCGACAGGTTACCTCTGCGGGTTTGGGCCGAGGCTGAGGCTCTGAGACGTTGCGGAAGCCCATCATCTCCCTGCTGAGACAATCAAGGCCGCCAATTCAGCGCGCGCCTGGTCATAGGTGTCCGGGTTCTTGTTCCATTGAAACCATGAATCCGTGAGCCCGCGAACGATTCGCTCCGCTTCGACGCCCTTGCCGCGGTGGCGGGCGATGGTGAGGAATTCGTAATCCTCGATGCCGTCGCGCAGGGCTTTGAGCCGGATGGTGGGGACGATTCCATCATAACCGACCGCGCGGGCCGGATAGACCAGCGAACCTTCGCCGTTGAAGACGATGCCTCTTCTGCCGTGCTGCGGACCGCCGCTGCCGGTATAGACTGGCGCCTCTACCCAGGGGTCCGGCGTCTGGCGCCAATAGGACATCCCGCCCCAATAGAGCAAGCCTTTCATCCCGTCGCGCCAGGCCATCCAGGCCGGTACGCGGTAGTTCAATAGCGGATAATCGATGTGCCACCACGGAGTGGGCGGTCCCTGGCACAGCGCGGTGTAGGTCCAGATGGTCTCGCCCAGGGCCTGACGCCGGGCGGCGCTGTCGTGGTGGTACAAGGAAAAGAGCGGGCACCATATATCAACCGCGCCATAGAGGTTGCCCCAGGCGCTGTCCGCGCCACCCTGGCCAGGGGCGGTCCAAGTCTGCTCGACGACCAGCACCTTCACCACGGACCTTGCCTCTCGGATGGCACGGCCCCACTTCTGCACGTAGCGATAATCCGCCAGCGTATTGGGTTCATCCCTCAGATAGGTGTAGAATACGACCTGCGGACGATCCAATTCACGCGCCGCCCGGTCGAAGGCCGCCAGCCACGCGCGCAACTTGTCGCGCTGCTTGTCTGGATCGGCGATCACCGTCGAAGGATGGGGGACCTGGAGGGCGTTGACGTGGTATCGGTCCACGAACCGCCGCAAGGCCCGGACCTGCGCGGAAGGGATGCCGAAAGTGCCGTCGGCGTGTGCCACCGGACGAAGCGTTTGGGATGGAGGGGTGGCATTGATACAGTTCTCGCTCAGCAATTCGGCGCATTGCTCATCCACCGCCGCCCAGTCCGATGGCCCCGGCGCTTTGCCCTCCCTAGCCTGCTGCCGGTAATAACTTCGCATCCTGTCCGCCGGTGATCCAAATGCGGTGACGAGCGCCGGAGTCTGCGGCAGGGTGAAATCCCACACCGTAAGCGTGACGGGAATCTTTACTTGCCTGCCGCTGGTCGCAAGCACTCTATAGACCCCGTGATTTTCTCCGGCGGCGGTGCCCGCCGGGACATAAATGTCGATCCAAAATCCGTGCGTTTCGTTTGCGGGCAAGTCAAAGGGCACGGCATGAAATCGCGCCTTGGGCAGCTTATGCGCGCCTGGGGGAGGCCGGAAGGGAAGGAGCGGGTCGGGATACCAGTCGGGTTTGAAGGCATCGTTGCGATAGGTGCCCATTTCCAGGTGAAGCTGGTGTTCGCGGTAGAGCCGGGCGTCGGCCGTCGGCAATACCGTGCCTCCGGGTCCTTCCAGAT
>JBJKSV010000504.1:0-3895 GCA_046703605.1 Limisphaerales bacterium | reverse complement strand
TTTAATAGGTGAGATGGAACAGCAATCGGATGCGCACCTTCTTCGGAGCTACGCGCGGCATGGCTCCGAGACAGCCTTCGCCGAAATCGTGAGGCGTCACGCTGGCCTCGTTTATTCCGCCGCGCTGCGCCAGGTCGAGCCGTCTGAGGCAGCCCGCGACGCCGTCCAGAGCGTTTTCATCGACCTTGGCCGCAAGGCCCGGCAATTAGCGGAGAAACTTCCGCCTGAGGCCTCGCTGGCCGGCTGGCTGTATCGAAGCACCCGCTTTGCGGCACTCAACATCATGCGCGAGGAGCACCGACGCCAATCAAACGAACGGAAAGCCATGCGGGAACTGGCTTGGGAACCTGCCGGTCTGCAACAAGAGAACACGCTGGATTGGGAGCGGGTCAGGCCATTTCTTGACGAGGCGATGTCGGCCTTGGGAAATCTCGACCGCGACGCCCTGCTGCTGCGCTTCTTTAAGAACGAGGATTTTCGGACCGTCGGCCTGGCATTGGGCCTCAGTACCGACGCCGCTCAAAAGCGAGTTTCCCGCGCCCTGGAGAAGCTCCGAAAACTCCTGGCCCGCCGCGGCATTACGACCGGCGCCTCGGCCCTGGCCACAACAATCTCCGCCAACGCGGTCCAGGCGGCGCCACAGTGGCTAAACACCGCAGTCTCGGCCGCGTCCATTACAGCCACCGTCCAGTCCGCCGCGCTGGCAGTCCCCAAAGTAATTGCTATGACCACAATCCAAAAGACCCTCATCGGAACGACGCTCGCCGTCGTGATTGGAGCCGGATTGCACGAAACCTACCACGTCTCCCGTTTGGCACGCCACGAGGAGGCTCTCCACCAACAGAATTCGGCTCTTGCCGCCCAAGTCGGCCGATTGACCAGCGAGCGCGACAACGCGCAGAGCCAGGTGACCGATCTCAAGCATCGCCTCCAGTCGCAGAACTCCCGGGCCGTCACCCAGTCACCTGCTACATCCTCGTCCGATCCGACGGATGCCGCGGTGGAAATCTGGCTGGCGCGCATTCACCAGCTCAAGCAAAGGCTGGCGCAAACGCCGCGAGCGAACATTCCGGAGTTCCAGTTTCTCAAGGACCTCGATTGGGCAGAAGTGGCGGCGAACACAAAACTCCAAACCGAGATAGATTATCACAAGGCGCTGGCCGAGCTTCGGAAGCGCGGGGAAGATTACTTCGTGAAACGACTGCACGCTGCCCTGGGAAAATACATGGCGGCCAATGCTGGACAATGGCCCGATGAAATCTCCGAATTGGCTCCCTATTTCGATCCGCCCGTGGATAGCGCAATGCTGGATCGCTGGGAGATCGTCCCGAAGTACGCCTTCGCCGGCCAGGAATTCGCCAGTGACCGTATCATAACGGAGAAGGCGGCGGTGGACCCCGAGTTCGATAGCCGGCATACCATCGACGGCCCCTGGAGCGGAGGGGTTGGACCGTGGCGTTCGTATGAGCAGCAGCAGCCTTCGAAAGAGGAAAGGGAGCAACGGGCACTGCAGGCCACGCTTGCTCCAGCCATCCACGCCTACAGGCTGGCCAACGGCGGTGGGAGTCCGCAAGACCCTTTCCAGTTGCAGCCATTCATTAACAGCCCCGTCCAGCGGGCCGCCCTGGAGAAGGTAATCGCTACGCTGAATCAGCACCACTGAACCGCCTCTGCTTCCCCCGATGGGGATAGGGCCTAACCCGAATACTTCATGCCATGAATAAAACGGCGACAGTCTGTGCGCGGGGCGCACATGAAATATTCCGGCTAACGCCGGAAACATAGGCTCATTAAGCAACGTCTACGTGACCGTTATGACAAGGCTGAAAGCATCTCTCATCAGTGTGTGCCTGATTGCTGGAGTCGCCGCCCCGTTGGCATTGCTCCAGCGGGGGCAGAGCCGGTTAAATGAGCAAAACGAGTTGCTTCGCCGGCAAGCCGGGCAAATCGCCCAGTTGAAAGCCGAGAATATCCGGCTTTCCAATCTGGTGACGGAGGCCGGGTCCCCGCTGCCGAACAACTCGATGGACGAATTGTTGAAACTACGCGCGGAGGTGGCAAATCTAAGACAACAATTGTCGGAAACGTCTCGGTCCGAATCGGTGCTGAAGCAGCGCGCTGAGGAGCAGAGACAGGCGGCAGGCAACAAGGCCGAACAGGGCGCCGTTCTCAGGCGAACCAATATCGGGAGAATGAACGCTTCTCGCTCCTGGGTGCATGCATTTCTGAGGTATGCGGCGGAACACGGGGGACAGTTGCCGACAACTTTTGAGGAGGCGGCGCCTTACCTGCCTCAGGACCTGGAGGCCAAATTCCTCTCAGCGAGCAACCCGTTCGAGATCGTCTATCAGGGCGCCTTGTCCGCTCTGGTCGATCCCTCCTGGAGCATTGTCCTACGCGAAACCAAGGCACGCGTCACGCCCGATGGCGGATGGGTGAGGACCTACGGTTTCGCCGATGGCCATGCCGAAGTGCATGGGACCCCCGATGGCAATTTCGCTCCTTGGGAGCACGACCACGCTCCAACACAATGAGCCGCGCTACTCGCGCTCCAGCGTGCAACACATTATATGAGGTCAGCCTCAACCTGTCGCCAGAACCCGGCACCGGCTAGCGGCCGCATTTGCCCGGTCTCGATCTCCCTTTCCCGACGCTCAACCTCGGCTATCCTGAAAGGCCCGGGCTCTCGGCCGGGCATCGAAAACGCCGCCATGGCCGGGGTCAAGGAAATAGACCTCTGGCTCAGACCGTTGGCCGGCACCGAGGCTCAAAGGGCGCGGGTTCTGGAGTTGATGGCCACCTTGGAGAGTGCAGGCCGAGCTGGGTGACTTGCTCCGCCAGGTGGCAGGCTCGACGTCCGGCGTCGATCTTCGGTCTCGAGGGATCGATAGAGACCAAGCCAACGAATTGCGTGGTCGGTTGAGGACCTTCGCAGAGGATTGGAAGCTGGATCACCCGCGCTTACCCGCGCAGCGCTCAGTACCGGCGAACCCGCGAAAAGCAATCTATCAATTCAATTCAATCGCGCTGATAAGGAAGGGGTGATGCCATGCGGATCCGCGTGTTCACCATGCGACCACGTCGGCGCGGTCAGGTCGCGACCTGCAGCAAGTTGGAGGGTCTGGCCGGGAGTGGTGTCAAGGGTGAACCGGTCGCCTTTGGGCGCCTCGGACGGTCGGCCATCTCGGAGAAGGCGCACAGCCCGGCGCATTGCCTGATTCCAGCACCTTGAGTGCCGCCGCTTTGGTGCTCATACCACCCTTGGCCCGGGGCCGAGAACGCGTCCCTGAAACCTGAGGCACTTCGCGGCTGCCTGCTCATACGCTCACCGCGACGACCGGTTGGTCAAAGACGGTTGCCGTCTTGGGCAGTGGTTCTCCATCCTCGATCATCTCCTCAATGATCATCTGCAGAACCTCCAGGATGTTCTTCAACGCTTCCTCTCTGGTGTGCCCCCGCGTCGCCGCCCCCTTGGCCTCAAGCTCCGGGGTGTATGCCCGCCAGGTATTGCCGTCGTCCTCCAGCACGACAGGAAACACGTATGATTTTGTCGATTCGGCAGTTTTCATAGCTTGTTGATCGGTAGAACTGCTTCGCGGTTGAGTGTAACAGATACCCAACATGCCAGTCAAAAATGGGGCTTCCTTGGCCCGTCGCTGGCCTGTCGGACGCCTAAAAGTCCCTTTTCGTCTGCGTCGGCGACAAGCGCAAGGTGCGAAAGACCTTGGTAACGATTCCTTAATTCACAGCCAACGACGAATACAATTGCCGGCTCTTTTCTTTAGCTGTACCGGCGTCACCCGAAAACGAGATTGCAACGACAGGACGATGGCCGCAGCAATGCAGACTTGGAAATGTGCTCTACGCCATTCTTCTACGGTGGTCCATTAAGGTG
>JBJKSV010000503.1:0-2681 GCA_046703605.1 Limisphaerales bacterium | reverse complement strand
CAAAGGCGCCCTGCTCACAGAAGCAACTCGACGAGCTTGCAGGTGGCGTGCAGGCAGGCATCAGGGACACGCCGATTTGGAAGGAGTATGTCCGCCGCTTTGGAAAGGAGAGAGCGGCGCGAATTCTAAAGCTGGGGCTGTTCCGCCAATTCATTGAGGGGGACGCTGATAATTGACAACATGCCGATAAACTGAGGGAACGCATGAAATTCGATCTTCCGCACGACGACGGCTCGAAAACGCCGCTGCCAAAACCAAACGCGAAAATGAAGCTCAGCGGGACTGATGGAGACCTCACCGTCGAGGAGGTTCGGGGCATGGTCGCAAATCCGATTTACGCGGGCGTCGGCCCCTATCCGCAGTTAATCCCCGACGCTCAGTGGGTTCGATGCGCCGCCCTGGCAATTCGCGAGGACGGCGCGGAGCAGTTCTTGGTGAACATGCTTCATGTGCTGCGTCAATCCTTTGAACGTGCCCGCCTGGGTTGAGACGCGATACGGATTTGAACAACCACGATTGGCCAAAGCGGTCTTGCAGCGGTCGCCGAGCGCCGCTGCGTTCCTTGAGCGCTCCGGGCGTCGCTGCCGCCCCTCTTGGCTCCATAATCCGTTCGGGCCTGACAGCATTTGGTGTTCTATTCATCCTCGCGGGTGCCTGCTTTGGCCTGCAAGCGGTTGGGCCTGCCGCAGCTTCGCCTTCCAAGGCGCTCCAACGAGGGCGGAGTTTCCTCCTGAACCTGCTCGACCGCGATTTGGGCCTGATGCCGGAATATCGCGGCGCCAACGTGTATTGGCTCTTGCATGACAACTATCTCGCCGCGAAGCTGCTGGCCCGTAGTGATCCCAAGATTGCCCAGCGCATTCTCTCTGCGATTCGCCGGGAGGGCGTCTATGAATACGGCAGGATTGGATTGATTTTCGGAGAGGATGCCCGGGGGCTGCCTTTTCATGAGTCTCATCTTGTCGAGGTGCGCCGAGTTGGCCACAAGGTGATCCGCACCGAAAAGGAGTCCAACAAGGTCATCGGCGGCTGGGAGGATTATGCTGACCTTTTGCTGCTCGCGTGCATCGCCGAGGGGAACCGGCCAGCGGCCAGGAGAGACTGGACAGCGGCGATGCGCTTCTGGGACGGCAAAGGCTTCCTGGATGCTGCCGCCAGGCATGACGGGCGCTATGCGACCTACAAACTTGCTCTGGCGTTGATTGCGGCGAGCCGTCTCTCTCCGCGCGCCCAGCCTCCAGAGGGGCTGCTGGACAGATTGCTGGCGATGCAAGGGGACTCCGGCGGGTGGATTACCGACTATGACGCAAGCGGCAAAGGGATTGGCGTGGCCAACGTCGAAACGACCTGCCTGGCAATCCTGGGCATCGAGGCTCTTGCTCCCGGCAGTCGGCACAGCGATGAACGCCGGTGAACCGACAAGCCAACCGCTATGCTTGGCCTCCGTTGCGCAGGAGTAATCCTACCGCCGAAACATCGCCGGCGATCAACAACGCGCCGGGAAAATCAGGAACTGCGGCCACTTCGCTCGGCACCACAACGCACCGAATCCCCGCCGCCAGAGCCGACGCGAGTCCTCGCGGCGAATCTCCGACCGCCAGACAGCGCGCGGGGTCCGCGCCCAGCGCCTGGAGCGCCTTCAGGTAAGCCTCCGGATGAGGCTTGGCGCTGGAGCAATCGTCCCCGGTGACAATGACCTCAAAAAAATCCAGCAGTCCGGACCCCTCGTGCATGAGACGCAACTGGTCGCGATGGCAGCCTGTCGCGATGCCCAGCCGGACCTGCTTGGAGAGTGCAGCCAGCGTTTCCCGCACCCGAGGCCGCACGGCAGGGGGATGGTGCAGCATCCGCCGATACTCCCGGTTGCGCTCCTGGATGACCCGGTCGACCTGAGCCGGGTCTGCGCCCAGGAGAAGGGCGATCTCCGAGCTTCTCCTGGCTTCCACAAAATATCTGCGCCCCCATTCTCCTCTTGTCAGCTCCAGCCCCAGGCGCGCAAAGGCCCGCCGGGTGGCTTCGAAGAAGACGATCTCCGAGTTCACCAGGACACCGTCGTTGTCCCATAGCACGGCTTCAATTCTCGTGGGCGGCACAGGGCTGATTATAGCAGGGATTCGAGTGCCGGCAATCCGGGCAGGAGCCACTCCCTGGGCCGGATGAAACCATAACATGTGGCGCGTCTTCCCGCTTCGGGCAGCGCAGAAGCTCAGGTTCCACTGACTCGCGTGGAACATTGCGGACACCGCCGTTTGCCGAAGTATCCCGGCCATCACACTCTGAGACATTTGCGCGCCCGGCTGGGGGGGACCGGGTGGCTGCCATCGGCGGGAGAGAATGTCGGCATCGGAGCCGTGCGCGCCGCTATGCTCCGGGGCGGGAGACCCCGCGACAGGAAGTGATACAGCCTGTCTGCGCACGACCCTTTCGGCGTTTCGGCCCGCCCTTGAAGAAGCGGAACGCCAGTGAGCGGCAAAAGGGCCTTGCCATGCAAGCGGTTGTTCTTTCTTGTTGACATACATTGTTCCTCAATGTATAAAGCCCCTATGCTTTCAAAAGAGCTTGTCGCCGCCTCGTCCAGGCCGCTGGTCCTCTCCATCCTGGCGGAGCGCGAGACCTACGGTTTGGAGATTATGCAAAAGGTCCGGGAACTTTCGGGCGGGCACATCGAATGGAGCGACGGG
>JBJKSV010000502.1:0-3678 GCA_046703605.1 Limisphaerales bacterium | reverse complement strand
TGGTCAGGCCATAAACCCAATTGTCCATCGCCACGCAGGTCAGTTTGATGTTTTTGCGAGCCGTGTGGGTGAAGTGATTGCCGCCTATCGAGAAAAGGTCGACATCGCCGCCAAAGACAAAGACGTGCAGGTCGGGCCGCGACAGGGCGACGCCCGAAGCGAACGCCAGCGAACGTCCGTGGATGTAGTGCGCGCCGTAGGCCTGGACGAAGTAGGGGAAACGGCTGGAGCAGCCAATGCCCGAAATGGTCGTAATTTACACCTGCCACATCTTGCGCCGCTCGATGAGCTTGAAATAGAGCGCGAGAACCGAGAAGTCGCCGCAACCGGGGCACCAGGTAGGGTGGTCGGCGGCGATGTCCTTCTTGGTCAGGGGCTTTCGTTCGGGGACTGGGGAAAGGGCGGCGCCATTGGCGCGCCCGTTGGGGGCGGCGGCTTCAACAGTAGTGGTATTCATACTATTTGCTAGATAATCTAATGTTTCAAACTCGTGTCTGTTTTGGGTCCGTTCGCGGTTTCCAACGTCGCCGCCTTCACAGCTTGCGCATCCCGGCCGCGACATCCTCCTTGGCCCGCCCCAGGATCTCCTTCACCTTCCAGGTCAGGCCGTCGGTCTTGTTGATGCCGCGGATTTTCGGGTCGCAATACCGGGCCCGGAGCAACCCCGCCAGTTGGCCGTAGCCATGCATGCCCTGGTCGTTCATCTCGACGACCAGGACGCTGTTGAACCCGGAGAAGATCTCATCGAGTCCGGGCGCCAGGGGGTTGAGGTGCTTGAGATGCAGCGCCGAAACGCTGTCGCCCGCCACGCGAGCGCGATCCACCGCCTCCCGGATCGGGCCCTGGGTGGAGCCCCAGCCCACGAGCAGCACGTTTCCCTCCGGCGAGCCGTAAAGCTTGGGCGGAGTGAGGCTGGCCTCCAGGGTCTGGAGTTTCTTGCGGCGCTTGGCGGTCATTTCACTGTGGAGTTTGGGCGAGCCGCTCGGATGGCCGAGCTCGTCGTGCTCCAACCCGCCGGCAATCGGGTAGCGCCCGCTGCGAATGGGAGTGCCAGGCGCCACGCGCGGGGTGACGCCGCCGGGAGCGGAAAGATCGTAGGGCTTGTAATCCTCGATCGGCGACAGGTCTGGCGAAATGTCCTGGCAAAGCTCTTCCAGGTCCGGCTCGGGAAAGGCCTCGATGCGAGTGGCGATCGCCTGGTCGCTCAGGATAAACACCGGCAGGTTGTACCGCCGCGCAATGTTCACCGCTTCTATTGCGGTGTAGAAGCAATCCTCGACATTGGCCGGGGCGAGCACGACCCGCGGAGCGTCGCCATGGCTGCCGAAGCAAGCCAGGTTTAGATCGGACTGCTCGACATGAGTGGGCAAACCCGTCGAAGGGCCGCCCCGCTGCACGTCGATGACGACCACCGGCACCTCCGCCATCACCGCCCAGCCGACCGATTCCATTTTCAGCGAGATGCCCGGGCCGCTCGAGCCGGTGACCGCCACCCGCCCGGCGTAGCCCGCCCCAATGGCCATCGACACGGCGGCAATCTCGTCTTCGCACTGCACGAACGTGCCCCCGTACTTAGGCAATTCGCGGCGCAGTGTCTCCATCACGTCCGACCAGGGCGTGATGGGGTATGCGGCGCCGAAGCGCACCCCCGCCGCGATCAGGCCGTAAGCAAGCGCCTCGTTCCCGGTCATAACCACCTGAGTCCGCTCGCGCCGCTGGCTCTCGACAAACCTGAACGTTTCCACGGCGTTGCCCAACGAATGGTTGTAACCGGCATGGAAGGCGCTGAGCGCATTGTTGACCACGCTGGGGTCTTTGCCGCGGAACCGCTCCCCGATGAGTTTTTCCAGCTTGGGGGCGTCCAGATCATACATCCGGGCCAGCAGGCCCAGCGCGAAGATGTTTTTGCCCTTGTCCTTGGCGGTGCCTCCAATCGCCTCAATGGTCAGGCTCGATATCGGGATTCCAATGTGATGATAATCCCGTTGCCATTCCGGGTTGATCTCGACGTGATCCGAGTCCAGCAGCACGATGCCGCCCTTCTTCAACGAATGAATATGCTCCTCATAGGAATGCTGGTAAAACGCCAGCAGCACGTCGGCCTCATCGCCGGCGCTGAGCACTTCCCCGGAACCGATCCGGACCTGGAAGATGGAGGGGCCGCCTGAAATCGTGGAGGGGATGGTCATAAACGTCATGACCTCCTGTTCGCTGCGCCCGGCAAGCCGTGCCAGGAACCCGCCAATCGCCTGAATGCCGTCCTGGGAGTTCCCGGCGATGCGAATAACCACTTCGGAAATGGCGGGAGTCTCGGGGCTGGCCGCCTTCTTTTGAGATTCTAATGTCTGATCACTCATGAAAGTATGTAATTCAACGCGCAAGGAGCGCCGCCAGGTAAACTGTCCTGAACCACCCTCGGCGTGCTGCGCGCTGGCAGTAAGTACACTAGCACTACTGCAAAATGTGTCAATTCCTTATCATAATTCTATTGCCCTCCCCGGCAGGAACTTACATCAGAACCCCGCTCAACCCGGGAGGACCAAAACCATTCGATTAACGAATATTATGAACTCTGGCCGATGGATGAGAAGGCGGGGCGAGCCTCCTGGACACTCTGGAGCTCCACCCAGAAGCGGCTGCCCCGCCCCGGTTCGGATTCCACGCCCGCCTTGCCTCCCATCCGTTCGACCACCTTTTGCACAATCGCCAATCCAATCCCGGTTCCGTCGGAGGAGTGGCCGGCGCGCTGGAACATCCCGAAGATGCGCTCTTGGGCCTCTTTGGGGATGCCAACGCCATCGTCTTCGACCCAAAGGCGAGCGCTGGAGGCCGCCCCTGGGTCTGCGCTCTGCACCATCTCGCCTCGGATCTGAATCCGGGCTTTGGCGCCGGGCTTGGCGAATTTGACGGCATTGTCCAGGAGATTGGCAAAGCACTGGGTGAGAGCTGCCGGATTACCCAGGACAACGGGCAAGCCGCTCTCGACCTGGATGTCCGCCTTTTCGGGGAGCAGCCCGGGGTATGTGGCGATGAGATCGCTGAGCAGTTGGCTTAAGTCCACCGGTTCGAGCGGCAATTCCAGCCGGATAGCCTTTGTGTAGCTGAGGCAGTCGGAAATCAACTGGTCCATCCGCTGTGCCGCGACGCGGACCCGGCGAAGGTAATCCCGGGTCGGGGGCCGGTCGCACCCCTCGCACTCCGCCTCGATGAGGTGGGTAAAGCCTTCCATTGCCCGCAGAGGCGCCCGCATGTCATGGACGATGGCGTAGGAGAGGTGCTCGAGCTCGGCAACCGTTTCCCGGAGCTTGGCCGTGCGCGCCGCCACCGTTTTCTCCAGCTCCTGTGCATGGGTCTGGAGCTCGGCCTGGGCCTGCTGAAGGGCCTTCTGAACCTGTTTGCGCTCGGCTATCTCATTGAGCAACTCCTTATTGGCCGTGCGCAACTGAGCCGTGCGCGCCGCCACTCTTTTCTCCAGTTCCTCATTGAGCCGGCGGACCTCCTCCTCGGCGCGCTTGCGCTGGACGGCGTAGCGCATCGTGCGCACCAGGAGCTGGCTGTCGAAGTGGCCTTTGACCAGGTAATCCTGGGCCCCGGCCCTCACGGCTTCCAAGGCGAACCGCTCGTCATCCAGGCCCGTGAGCAGGATTATCGGCAAGCTCGGACCGGCCTCCTGGGTGC
>JBJKSV010000501.1:0-5881 GCA_046703605.1 Limisphaerales bacterium | reverse complement strand
TTCCTGCTCACGGCTATGGAACGATTCCTGGCCAACGAATGGGACAAGGCTCGAGCGCTAAAGCGTGGGGGCGGTTGTGCCAAAGTGCCCATACAACTTGAGGGGGCCGAGACGCGCTACGGAATCGAACCACAAGATCCCCGCACTCCCGAACAAGCCTTCGAGTATCACTGGGCGGTCTCGTTGTTGGACCAAGTGTTGAGGCAGTTGCAGTCCGAACATGAGGCTAAGGGGCAAGAGGCGATGTTTGAGAAGCTCAAGGCCTGTCTGGTGGGAGAACGCAACGCCCAACCCTACGCGGAGTTAGCGAGAGAACTCGGCATGGGGGAAACGGCGGTGAAAGTCCGGGTACACCGGCTCCGGCAGCGTTACCGGCAGTTATTGCGCGAGGAGATCGCACAAACCGTCGCCTCGGACGATGAGATCGATGCGGAGCTGAGATACTTGTTTGGGGTGCTGGCACGAGGCAGGTGAGCGCCGCCGTGTAACCTTTGCGCGCCGGCGCTTAACAGAGGGGTGGAACAAGTTATGAATGCTGAAAACATTTGCCCGTCATGCCAGAAGCCGTTGCCTGAAGGATCGCCGCAGGGACTCTGCCCCGAATGCCTGATGAAAGCCGGGTTAGGGACCGCCCCGGGCGGCACGGGAAGCGTTCCGCGCTTTACGCCGCCTTCTGTAACGGAATTGGCCAAGCTATTCCCGCAACTGGAGGTCTTGGAGCTTATTGGCCAAGGGGGCATGGGAGCCGTTTATCGGGCCCGGCAACCGAACCTGGACCGGTTGGTGGCCATCAAAATCCTTCCGCCGGAGATCACGGCGACGCCGGGTTTCGCGGAACGCTTTGCGCGGGAGGCCCGAGCGCTGGCCAAGCTGAGTCACTCCAACATAGTAGGCATTTACGACTTCGGCCGGACGGAGGGATTGCACTACTTCATAATGGAGTACGTGGATGGATTGAACCTGCGGCAGTTGGTTGCCGCAGGGAAGCTTGCGCCACGAGAGGCCCTGCAAATCATCCCCCAGATTTGCGATGCCCTGCAGTTTGCGCATGACGAGGGCATCGTGCATCGGGACATCAAGCCCGAGAACGTGATGCTGGACAAGCGCGGCCGGGTGAAAATTGCCGATTTTGGCCTGGCCAAACTGCTGGGGCGGGAGCCGGAGAAGGTACATTTGACCGGGGCAAAGGACGTGATGGGAACGCCCAGCTATATGGCCCCGGAGCAAATGGAGATGCCCAACGCCGTGGATCATCGCGCGGATATCTACTCGTTGGGAGTCGTGCTTTACGAGATGCTCACCGGGGAGTTGCCACTGGGCAAGTTCGCGCTTCCGTCCAGGAAAGTTGCGGTAGATGTCCGTTTGGATCAGGTGGTGTTGCACGCCCTGGAGAAGGAGCCAGCTCGCCGCTATCAGCACGCCAGCCAGATGAAAACCGACGTGGAGACCATCGCGCATACTCCAGAGGCATGCGCTCCGTCGCCTGTCGCGGCCAAAGCCCAGGAAGAGCTTCAGATGGAAGACGCCGCTCGGCAGGTCAAGGGGCCGGCCATCGGGCTGGTTGTCACGGGAATCCTGAACTGGATTACCATCCCGTTCATCGTGCTGTTCATGGCTTCGCTGGAGACGCGGACCGAACTGCGCACCAGCCCGACAATTCTGGTGCCATTGGCGGCCCTTGTGCTGAGTGGATTCATGTTCGCGGCCGGGCTGAAAATGAAACGCCTCCAGGCCTACTGGTTGGCGGTTGCCGGAAGCGTTCTGTCGATGCTTGTTATGCCGGGTAACCTCGCAGGGTTGCCGCTGGGCATTTGGTCTCTGATAGTGCTGAGCCAAAAGCGAGTGCGGAGTTGCTTCGGCAAGGAGTTGCCATTTTCCACCTCGCCACCTGTTGCACCCCGCCCTGCGCGAGGCGAGGCCTGGAAAGTGGCAGCCGTCATCGCGGCGGCGGTAATGCTCGTCCTTGCCATCCCAGCCGGGGTGGTGCTGGTGTCAATGACGATACCGGCGATTCAAAGGGCCAGAACCATCGCCCGCCTTCAGGCCATTCAGTTCACCCCGGTGAAGGAGGTCACGTTGAGGGGCATTGAGCCCGGGCGCCTGTACCAGGCGCTGGATTTGGACAGCGGACAGGTGGCGGAGACGCCGGCAAGGCGTGCCTCAGCGGGGCAGGATACTGAGTTGCTCAAGTCCAATCTGCTTACGTGGCTCGCGGCACAAGGCATGGACCTCATGGCGGCACGCGGTCGCGACCGGTGGCGCCTGGTCACGACCGCCGACGACGAGCTAAAGCTCACTCCTGTGCCAAACGAGTTCTGGGACCGCAAGACCTTCGAAATTGCCCCGGTAGCCGAAGACGTGATTGCCGGCACGATTCGCAAGGATGGCCTCGTCGAATACCGCCTCGCTCCCAATGCCCAGCCGCCCTTAACGTTTCGGTTCGAGACTCGTAGCGGCGCCAAAGGCTTGCTCCAGGTAACTGCCTTGGGCGAGAGCCCCGACTACGCGAGGCTCCGATTCATGAGAGTGGCCCAGAGCAAATAAGGTCTTGATGGCACGGTCAGTAGTTGACCCGCACCACCTCGCCTTGAGGGGCGGTGGCGGTGCTGTAGTTCGAGACGTAGATCGAGCCATCTGCTCCGCAGGCGAACCCGTTGGGGCTGTGCAGGGCGCCGTATCCGAGCGCAGTCCGTGTGCCGGCGCTCCCATCGGAGTTGACCTCGATGCGCACCACGTCGCCGAGATCGCTCGTGGGGAAACTGGTGCTGAATTCGGTGACGTAAAGAGCGCCGTGCCGGCCAAAGCCGCATCCGGTGATTGGGTTCAGGCCGGAGGCCCACACTTGAGGCGTGGGAGAACTCGGATCGACCCGATACACGACCGATTGGCCTCCGCCGCCCGAGGCGGCGTTGGCGCCGAAGGCCAGAGTGCCTACATAAAGGGCCCCATCAGGCCCTTGGGCGACACAAGTTGGAACTGAGTCACTGACCGGGTGGCCATTGACCTGAGGGTTGGGAAAGTAGGCGACGAGGCCGACGGTTCCATCAGCCCGCACCTCGTTGAGGGTGTTGGCCCCGGCGTCCACGACATATTCATGGCCTCGGAGCGCCAGCACGGCGTATGGGTTGGCGTCCGGGAACTGGGGGGTGCTGGCCGGAGGCGGATTAAGGGGAGCCCAGGGATCGTCCTTGTGGGCGCCGCTCCAGCCATAGTTGAAGTCACCTACATCGGCGACCGCTTTCCAGGGCAGAGCCCTTTCATGTCCGTTCAGGAGTTGGGGCCCCGTCAACCTCAAGAGAAGGCCGAACTGCCCGACATTGTTGGGGTCCAGGGTGGGATCACCGGCCAGAACGCCGGCCACCGAGTCAGCCATGACCACATATAATCCATCGCCGGGCCGGTATGACAGGCCGTCCGGTCCCACGACTTCAGGAGAGCCGTTCTCGGTGTCTCCAATGGACGCCAGCCCCGTCACCACCTGCCGCACCTTCGGATGACGGGAGCGCACCCCGCGGATTTCCGTGATCGCCGCGGTAAAACCTACCCCCGCACCGAATCCTCCATTGCCATCTCCGGCGCCCAGGCCCGCTTCGGCAACGTACAGGTATCCATTCGGCCCGAAGGCCAGCCCTCGCGGGTTGTTCAAACCCGTTGCGATAACCGTTACCTGTTGGGCCACCGCGGCTCCAGCCGAGGCCATGAGCAGGGCGCCGAGGCCCAGGGAGAGGCGGAACGAGCGATTTGAGAGGGCCCGTATTATCGGGCCTGCCGACTGCCGGTTTGAATCTGTCTTAACCTTCATACTTCTTCTGACCATATTGCGGGCGCTTGAGCGCCCAGGGTTGTTGTCGTCAGCCCCGTTCGCCGGAGCCCGAGCGCCGGATTGCAAATCCGGCTCGCAGTTTGACCCTCTGGCGAGCGCGCCGTTCAAACAGCATTCGTCAGATTTATGGTCGGTAGAAGTTCGAATACATCGTCGTGTAGTGTTTTTCATTACATCCTGAATAGTACCCTGACTGACAGACAACTCCCGACAGTTCGCTAGAATGTTTGGCATGAGAATGAGTATGATGTTGAATCCTGTTATTGAGCGAGCAGAGGCGAACCGGATCGACGGACGGCGCAGACATGCGGGCAGGGAGGGTCAGCAACTCCGCCCAGCAGGTGCTCTTTTCCGGAGGCTGGCCTCCCCCGTGCGGCACATGTCCGCCTTCGGCAAGAAACCCGCCAGAATCGGACAGTGCATCAAGGCTCCGCTAGTCGTTCTCTTACTGGCGTCGATGCTGGTTGGACGATTGGCCGCACAGACCTGCACGATCCTGAACAACTTCAGCAACCAAGACGAATCCAATCCCCAATTCGGATTGGTCTTGTCTGGCGAAACCCTGTACGGAACCTCTGGCGGAACAATATTCAAAGTCAACACCAGCGGGGCCGGATTCACGGTCCTGTATGACTTTATAGCTGCGGGAGAGAACTTCGGTCGGCTGGCTGAGTTGGCACTCTCGGGCAATATGCTCTATGGAACCACGCATAACGGTGGCGCCTGGAGTGGCACCGTGTTCGCCCTGAGCACGGCCGGGGATGGCTTTAGGACGCTCTATAGTTTTAGTGTGCCCGGTTTGAATGCGACCAACCCGGATGGGTGCAATCCATTGGGCGGAGTGATTTTATCAGGCAATGCTCTTTATGGCACCTGCTATGGCGGTGGAAACTCGGGTCACGGGACAGTATTCAAGGTCAACACAGACGGCACCGGCTTCAGGACATTGCACCATTTCACAGGGGGCAGTGACGGAGCCACGCCATACGCGGGTTTGGCGCTTTCGGGCGGCACGGTGTACGGGGTGACCTATTTTGGGGGGGCCAACTATGGCACGGTGTTCAAGCTCAATACGGACGGCACGGGCTTTTCAACGCTGCACACCTTTATGTCCGGCAGCGATGGAGCCTACCCCGGAGCGCCGCTGATTGTCTTCGGGAATGTGCTCTATGGAACGGCAAGCGGGGGCGGCAGTTCGAACGACGGGACTGTGTTCAAGCTAAACACGGACGGCACGGACTTCACCGTTTTGCACGACTTCGACCGGAATACCGAGGGGGCCGAGCCTGATTCGGCTTTGGTTTTGTCCGACGATATTCTGTATGGCGCAACTTCCTCGGGAGGCAGCGATGATAATGGGACCGTGTTCCGGCTCAGGACGGATGGGACGGGTTTTGCGACGCTTCACCGGTTCAGTGGGAGCGATGGATCCACCCCCAATGATGGATTGGTCTTGTCGGGAAATACCCTCTATGGGATGGCGAAGGGAGGCGGAACGTCAGACTTAGGGACCATCTTTCGCATTTCGCTGCCGGTGAACCCACCCTCACTGAGCATTCTGCGCCTCCAAGCGAGCATCGTATTGAGCTGGGCGACTAACGAGACGAGCTTCACCCTGCAATCCACCACGAACCTTGTCGCCCCGGCAACCTGGACTCCCGTATCCGGAACGCCAACCGTTATAAATGGGCTGAACGCCGTTACCAATGCAATTTCGGCCACAGCGCGGTTTTACCGGTTGAGCCAATAGACGTGGCAGATTTGAAAGCGGCCTTTGTCAAGAGAGGCCAGCCCGAACATTTCACACTCGGGTAGGGCGCGCAGGGCTTGTTCCTGCTCCGAACTCACCGTGTCAGGCGCAAACGAAACGAATAGGGGCGCGCCGCTGTGGGCCAAGAGGTAGAGCCATTGCCAGTTCTTCTGCCAGGGCACGGGATTAGCTCTGACCCGTCCGGCGCAATCGGCAGCGACAGCGAAGAAGGCATCGTGCCGCGCTTGACAATCCACGGGATCTTGCCAGATCGGTTGGTAAGAAGGCTGCCGGCGAAAGGCCTGTTC
>JBJKSV010000500.1:0-3360 GCA_046703605.1 Limisphaerales bacterium | reverse complement strand
GGATCAAGCCAACCCTCTTTGTGTCGCGGCCGGCGGCCGGCGCAATGACCGTCAGGTCCGACGGCTCGGTTGTCGGCGCGTAAGCGGCCTTCGAGCCTCGGATTTGCTTTTCATGCCGCGTTGTGCTGTATTCTATGGACGCGAGCGAGGCGGAAATGCCCGCGGCCGCAACAAACAAGAAGCTGTATGAGTATGGAAACCACGGTTCAAGAAACCCAAGTGCTGCAAAAGACCAAAGAGCTTTGCCAGACGATCCTCGAGCAACCCAATATGCGATCGATTCGCCAACGAATCGACACTTTCATGGGCGACCAGGCGATTCGCGGCCAATATGAAAGCCTTGTCGGCAAAAGCGAGCGCCTCCAGCAGAAGCAGCAGAGTGCCCAGCCCTTGACCGGTGAGGAAATCGCCGATTTCGAGCAACACCGCGATTCCCTTCTGAAAAATCCGGTGGCCCGCGGCTTTTTCGATGCCCAGGAGGAGCTCCACGAGCTCCAGCATTCCGTCCAGAGTTATGTCCATAAGACCCTCGAACTGGGTCGCCTCCCCACCGAGGACGAATTGACCGCCGGCTCCTGCGGCCACGGCTGCGGTTGCGGGCATTAACAGGACCCAGCCTCCACAATATCATTAGGTTGAATGGCTTTGGGGACGGACCACCCCCTGGGGGGCCACACCCCACGCATATTCTCTTGGAGCTACCGACCTTTGCCTGCTCAGGCCACTTCCCACCCCGGACGGTAGGTTTCCTTGATGAAGCGGTCGGCCTCGGGCGCGGTGGTGGCTTTCATGGCATCTGCATCCCAGTGGAGCTGTTTGCCGTGGCAGCGCATGGCCACCAATCCGAGCAGGCCCACCTCCGTGAGGGCCGCCCCGTACTGGAAATTGGCGCTGGCCGGTTTGCCGCCCTTGCAGGCATTGAGCCAATCGCGGTGATGGCCGGGAACGCGAGGGATGGTCTGCGGCGGGCGCTTGTATTCCGCATCTCGGGAGCCGGGCAGCAGCGTCGGGCGTCCGGCCCACCCGGGGCAGGTCAACATGCCTTTTTCGCCCACAAAGAGGATGCCATTGCCATTGGCGCCGAGTTGGTCATCGGGTTCCAGCCCGTCCGGCCGAGCCGGCATTAGGCCCCCGTCATACCAGGTAAACTTGACCGGCGGCATATTGCCTCGCGGGCCGAAATGATAGGTGTAGAGTCCCCCGACCGGGGCCATGTAGGAATCGACGCCGCCTGCGCCGTAAGCCTCGATGAGGTGCGGTTTCTTGAGGTCAAGCGCCCAGCAGGCCGGGTCGAAATTGTGACAGAAGAAGTCGCCAATCGGCGCGGTGCCGAAATCCCAGTAATCGCGCCACGAGACCGGGTTGTAGGCGGAATTATAAGCCCGCATCGAGCGGGGGCCGAGCCAGAGGTCCCAATCGACGCCCTCTGGGACCGGCTCGGCGGGCGGCATCCCGCCCCAGTATTTCTTGTTCCAACGCGTGGCGCTGGTCCAGGCGTGGACTTCGCGCACGTCACCGATAGCGCCGGCCCAAATCATCTCGCACGTGGTGCGGATGAAGCTGCCGGAATGCCCCTGGTTGCCCAACTGGGTTGCCACGCCCGTTTCACGCGCCACCTTGGCGACCTGCCGCGCCTCCCAGACATTGTGGGTCAGCGGCTTCTCGCAATAGACATGCTTGCCCTGCCGCATCACCGTGACGCACACATAGGCATGCTGATGGTCCGGCGTCGCGCACAGGATGGCGTCGATGGCCTTCTCTTTGGCGAGCATGTCCCGGAAATCCACATAATCGGCCACCTTATAATCGGGGTTGCTTTGGGACTCGGCGTAATGTCTCTGGATTTCCGCCTTGAGAGGGAGCCGGCCCGAAAAGCTGTTGAAATAGAATGCGTGCAAATCCTGGCGTTCCACCGGGTCGGCCACGGCAATGATCTGCGCGTCCGCGTGATTGAAAAGGGCATGCACATTGACCTGGCCCTGGCCGCCGCAGCCGATAATGGCAATGTTGATCTTCTCGCTTGGAGGCACAAATCTTGGCCCGCCCAGGACATGGCGCGGCGCCAGTGTCATGCCCGCTACGGCGGTGGCCGTGGCGCCCACGAACGCCCTGCGGCTGAGCATTGCGGGTCCGGATTTCGCCGGGGCTTCCGCCGGCACCGAATCCCTCGGAGTGGAACGGGCGGGTTCAGCCGTGCGAGGAAGGCGGTGGGACTGGGTGCTCCTGGCATTTCGGTTTGGAGGGGAGGATTGAGTTTCGTTCATAGCGCAGATGGATTTGTCGGTCTTCAGTTGGGCATTGCCTTCACCCAACGCGCCTGGCCCGAAGGAGGGCACTTCGGCGCGCCTTGTCTGGCGAAGGTTCGCAAGCATGGCCGATTTGAATCGATGTGAATATAGGGCACGGTCGAGCCGGAATCGTCAAGCCCAAACTTGAGGCGCAGCGGGCAATGGGGCTTGGCGTCAGGCTCATTGCGGGACGTCCGCCAATTCAGATGGACTTGGGCCCATCTCCCCCGAGGCGGTAACGGCCACCGCAGGTAGTCCTGGGTGGCCGCCGGTTGACTGTCCACTCCAGGCGGGTGGCATGAGCCGCTCCGCCTGGCTACAGCTTGCTCGAGATGGCGGTGATTAAGGAAGGAAGGTAATCACGCACGGCTGGTCCGTGCCGAACGTGGCCACGCCGCCGCTGTATTGGGTCGTGTCCTTGCTGGCGTTCTTTTCAAACTCGAGCACCAGCGTCTTGGTCTGGCCTTTTGCGATCTTCCGCCTGTTGGGGTCTGTATTGAAGGCATCGAAGTCGCTGGTGGTCAGCGCGGCAGGTGATCCGGTCAGGCCACGCCACACGTCGCCATTGAGACCGACCTTCCTGAGCTGACCGTTGACCGCCTGCGGCCAGGTCAATGTCACCCCGGTTAGGAACACATCCTGGGTGCCGGTATTCTTGATAGGGATTTGGACGTGGTTCTTGTCGATCTTCAGCGCTCCCTGAAGGAGGTTGCAAACCTGGGCGCTCGGGGCGGCGCCGAAGCAGACTTCGGCGACATCTTCCGCCGATACGTCGGTGCCGTCCTCAGCCGTTCCTTCTGCGATGGCCGTGTTGACGACGCAGGGTTGGCAAGGCGCCGGAGTGATCAGGTTGTTGCCGCCCAGCTTCGGCGGCGAGTCATGGACCGCCGGGACCGTGACACCACCAAACCCATTGGCGCCGAACGCATCCTTGCTCACCACAACGGTGTAGCTGTTGTCATAATTCCAGCCCGCAGGGACCGAGATGCCAGACAGCGGGGTCGTCTCAGGCGGCGAGTTGACCAGGTAACCGCTGACGAACGGTGACCCCGAATTGTTGACGCCGTTGAGG